>NZ_JAVJUO010000176.1:0-4163 GCF_040220555.1 Coleofasciculus sp. C1-SOL-03 | reverse complement strand
TCGGTGGGGGAATGGGCGGGTTTTGTTGTTCCGTTATCGGTGGGGGAATGGGCGGGTTTTGTTGTTCCGTTATCGGTGAATAGCGGAATTTAGTCCCTAAACCCGCCCCTACATCTAATTTTTCTGCCCCAAATGCCTTGGTAAATAGATTACGCAAATTTATTTTTTTGTCCAAAGTCCAATGTTTATGAATAAACCGCGCCCTTGGCAAACCCTAGACCGTTTCGTGGAAATCCGTTCCCCCTGGCTTACCCTAATCGGTGAACACCTGCAAGATGATCAAGGGCGAATCCTCGACTATTGGCGAGTTGAAAAAGCCGATTCAGTGGTGATTGTCACGATTCAGGCGGGGAAATTTCTGCTTCCTGTACCAACCTATCGCCCTGGTGTGGGAGAAGCAACCCTGGATTTTCCCGGTGGACGGGTCAATCCTAGCCAAACCCCTGTCGCCGCCGTCCCCGGAATCTTAAGCCGGGAATTAGGAGTCTCTGAAGACGCGATCGCAAAGCTAACTCCTCTCAATTCTACAGGCTGGGCAATCAATAGTTCCTTCTCCAACCAATCTCTCTATGGTTTCGTTGCTGAACTTGACCCCACAGTCGCCGTCAACCCCAACCGAATCGGCACTACCTACCCCACCACATCCGCCGGAATTCACTCCCTCCTGCAAGAGTTAACCTGTCTCCAATGTCGTGCTGTGCTGCTAGAGTGGCAGAGTCAGAGGATTATCGCTGAAGGATGAACCATGAACGATAAAATATGAACTGTTTGTCATCAGCGATCTACCAATGAGTGCTTCTCCTCAACTTCTCCCCCATGAGCATACTTTATCGTTAAAGACGGAAGTCCTTGCCGATGTTTTAATCAATGTAGACAATATCCTAATTATCCAAGATTTAGATGGCGTCTGTATGGGACTGGTTAAAGACCCATTAACGCGAGTGATTGACCGCAACTATGTTAAGGCAACACGGGCGTTTGAGGGTCATTTTTATGTTCTGACGAATGGAGAACATATTGGAGAACGAGGAGTTAATGGTATTATTGAACGCGCCTTTGGCAATCCGGCTGAAGTTAAGGAAAAGGGGTTGTATCTCCCTGGTCTAGCAGGTGGCGGTGTGCAATGGCAAGACCGTCAAGGGAATGTTTCTCATCCTGGGGTCAGCGAAGCCGAATTAGAATTTTTAGCCGAAGTTCCGCCGACAATTAAACGACGGTTACGCCGCTTTTTTGAGCAAAGGAGTACAGCCGCAGAAATTGAAAACTTGGCGGACTGTATTCAGGCTTCGGTTCTGGAGAATAAGGCGTCTCCTAGTGCCAATCTGAATACTTTTTATGAACAACTGCGCGACTATCCGCAAATTTATATGGATTTGCAAAAAGATATGCAAAATCTGATGCAAGAACTGCTGCAAGAGGCACAAATTCGCGGATTAAGCGATTCATTTTTTGTTCATTATGCTCCCAACTTAGGCAGAGATTCAAATGGACAAGAACTATTACGTCCAGCTCAAGCGCAAGATTCTGGCACCACGGATTTTCAGTTTATGCTGCAAGGGGCGATTAAAGAAGCGGGTGTGTTAGGGATTTTAAATCGTTATTACTTCCAACGGACGGGTTCCTATCCCTTAGGGGAAGACTTTAATGTGCGACAAGCGCCCAAAACGCTAGAGGAATTACTGGCGTTGGTTAAAGCGAATTTCGACCCGAAAGATATGCCGTTGATGATTGGCGTCGGAGATACGGTAAATAGCTCTGTGCAAGACATACAGGGACGAGTAACGGTTCGCCGAGGCGGGAGCGATCGCAACTTTTTACAACTGATTCAAACTATTGGTCAGGAGTTGGATACCGGGAATATTATCGTCTATATTGATAGTAGTCAAGGTGAAGTCAAAAATCGCAAACCTGTGAAAATTGGTCAGCATGAAACATCAGGCGATGAAATTGTTGTTCTCGAAGGTCCCGGTGATGTTCGTGATGTGGATGAGCCGTTAACTTTAAACTTTGTCTTTCACAAAGGTCATCAACAGTACAGTGAATTTTTTCAAAAGGTGGCGCGAGAAAGAAAAGCGAGTGATCACTGATAGGATTAGGACGCCACCAAGTCAAACAAGCGTGAAAGAAATTAATTTACACAACCAACAAAACAGTGATCGACTCGATCGCTATCTTGCTCAACAATTACCGGATTTGTCGCGATCGCGTATCCAAAAACTGATTGAAGAGGGCAATGTGCAGCTTAACCATACCCTCTGCACCTCTAAAAAAGCCACCATTCAACCTGGAGACTCGATCCAGCTAACTATCCCCGACGCCAAACCCTTAGACCTAAAACCGGAAGCGATTCCCTTGGATATCCTCTATGAAGATGAGCAAATTCTGATTGTTAACAAACCCGCTAACTTAGTCGTGCATCCTGCCCCTGGACATGAAAATGGCACACTTGTCAATGCCCTGCTTGCTCATTGCCCTAATCTAGCTGGAATTGGTGGCGTTCAACGTCCCGGTATCGTCCACCGTCTAGACAAAGATACCACCGGTGCGATCGCGATCGCCAAAACTGACCACGCCCACCATCATCTACAAGCCCAACTTAAAGCCAAAACCGCCCGTCGAGACTATCTCGGCGTCGTCTATGGTTCTCCCGCCACCGAGACTGGTACCATTAACCTGCCCATCGGACGCCATCCGAGCGATCGCCAAAAAATGGCAGTCGTTCCCCTAGAAAAAGGCGGACGCCCTGCAATTACCCATTGGCAGATTCAAGAACGCCTGGGTAACTATACCCTGATCCACTTCCAACTGGAAACCGGACGCACGCATCAAATTCGCGTCCACACCGCCCATATCGGACACCCGATTGTCGGAGACCCCGTGTATAGTAAAGGTCGAGATATCGGCGTCAATCTCCCTGGACAAGCACTTCATGCATGGCGACTACGGTTACAACATCCCAATACAATTGCCCGTCCCCTCTCTCCTAACCCAGGAGACCAGAGGACGGACAATGACTCTGGGGACTGGATTGAGGTTATTGCCCCTCTCCCCCCAGTCTTTAACACACTCCTAACCGTACTGCGGCGGCGTGCTTCATCCGTGACCTAACGCTTACTTACGGGGTACACGGGACATATAATCGATATTCTGGGCAGACACCCGGGGCAGGGGATTAGGTCGGGCATTAACTCCCCGTGCCATATCCAGGAAGTTCGTAGGATCACCGGCTTTAGGCTGCTTGTCTTGCGGGATAAAGCGGCGTACCTCGTTCTGCCAAATAATTTGGGGGAAGCCCAGTTTCGCACGGTAGTAGCCGTCGTAGCGGGGTGATTTAATGTTAAAGGGTCTTTCACCTTGACGGCGACCGGGCAATACACGACGCCGTTGATAGGGAACGGTGTCATAGCCAAAGTTGGTCAGGTACTCTTCGCTGTTGAGTAGTTGATCAACGAAGCCCTTAATTCCCTTCGTCGCCACGACGATAGACCAAGCAATTTTTTCGCGTTCGTTGTAAACATCGCGCCCCAGTACCCGTTGCACGCATTGTTCAACAAAGCGATAGTTGCTGTTTTTCTCGTAGAAACTGTTGTAGAAGGTTTTCGACAGCAGCAATCCACGAATAAAGTCCCGCACGGTTAGTTGACCATTGCGGAGTTGGGACTCCAAGAACCGTTCCCGATCCCAAGCAAAGGCATGGAAGAAGATCTGACGGTATGCCGCTTCGATCAATTCATCCAGGTCTGTGCCGAACAGGATGTTCTCGGTTGTATAAATTCTCGGTTGCTCATCCCCCGGTACTTCATAACCAGCGACACGCTGATTCTGACTTACCGGAGTGTAGCCTAATAATGGTAGCGCCACGTTTGAATCTCCGTAATCTTAGAAAATCTTACAAACCTTAACTTTCAACTATATAACAGATTATGTAACCTTCTTACAAAATTACTCATTTGTCATTCGTCATTCGTCATTCGTCATTCGTCATTCGTCATTTGCTTCCCCAGCTCCCCCAGCTCCCCCAGCTCCCCCAGCTCCCCCAGCCTCATAAGGGTAGGTTTTTTAAGATTGGGGTTGAGGTAAGACAAGGAAGACAGGTAGACCAGTAGACAAGGAAGAGTGAGAACGAAAAATAGGGCGTTTCGGCTTTTAGAAGTTAGCTTGAC
>NZ_JAVJUO010000175.1:0-7332 GCF_040220555.1 Coleofasciculus sp. C1-SOL-03 | reverse complement strand
ACGGATGGAAGCCTATCAGGGATTAGCGATTTTGACGACAAATCTGCTCGATGCTTTAGATCAAGCGTTTATGCGTCGAATTAATTTTTCGGTGAAGTTTCCCTTTCCAAATGCTGCCGATAGAGCCGAGATTTGGCAGCGAATTTTCCCAAAAGAGACGCCGACAAAGAAGTTAGATATGCAAAAGTTAGGTAAGCTGAATATGGCGGGAGGAAATATCCGCAATATTGCCTTAAATGCAGCGTTTATCGCGGCGGATGCGGGTGAGCCTGTGATGATGAAACATATTTTACAAGCGACGAAAAGCGAATCTCTGAAGTTGGGAAAAATTTTAACGGATTCTGAAATCAGTGGCTGGGTTTAACTGGGGAAAGCCAGAAGAAGCTTCTTACCGCCGGGGATGGCCCGCCTCAGGTAGTGAATATGTTCATGCGGTTCCCCTAGGTCAGTGTCCTATGTGTTAATTTTATAGATATGGTATCTTACTCAAATATCAAATATCAATCAGCAATTTATTGAGTCAATTCAGAGTGAAATACGATATAATTTCTTCTCCTGAAGCACAGGAGGATATTGGAACACTTAGAGCTAGCGATCGCGCCAAAGTTTTAGATGCAATTGAGATACACCTGAGATATGAACCCGAAAAGCTGAGTAAGAGTCGGATTAAGCGTCTCAAGGCGATCGCCCAGCCTCAGTATCGGTTACGGGTTGATGATCTGCGAGTCTTCGTGAGATGTGATTTACACTGTAGATACTGGGACAGTAGAAATTCTTGCGGTTAAAGAGAAAGCTGAAGCAATCAAGTGGTTAGCTGAGTATGGGAGACCAGAATTATGAAGCAGGTATCAATTGAACAAGTAAGCCAGGATTTACCGGGTTACTTACAGGTAGCAGAACAAGAGTATATAGTTATTACTCGTGAGGGAGTGGCAATTGGTATTTTAATTGGTTTAGAAGACTCGGAAGATTGGTGGGAAGAGTTACTTTTACAGAATCCACAGTTCCTTAAGCGAATAGAAAAGGCTCGAAGGAGTTTGAGGGAAGGAAAGGGTATTAGTCTTGAAGAGATGAGGAAAAAGTATGAACTGTAATTACATTTGATACAGGACATCTCGACCAATTATGGAAGGTGCACGTCTTGGCGGAAGAGAATATTGCTATGACTACAACCCTACTCATCCAAACTGAAACCACTCCCTTAAGGATTTCGCTACCCGCGATCGCGCCGATGACTCGCGAGGAGTTCTATGCCTTTTGCCAAGCCAATCGAGACTTGCGTATCGAACGTACTGCGGCTGGAGATGTTGTGATTATGCCACCTGCTTTTTCAGATACTGGAAACCGCAACTTTAATCTGGCTGTACAGCTTGGTATTTGGGCGGAACTTGATGGTACAGGGAAAGGGTTTTGACTCTAGTGCATTACCACAAGTTCCGGATTTTCGAGATTTAGAAGATAAAGTCGGCGAGTAGGGTGGGCTTTCTGGATATAATTTCTGATGAAATTGTTAAATTAACGTAATTTGCCCACCCTACAAGATCGGGCGATCGCACTGAGCCTTCTCACCTAAGTCATAGAAAAGCGTCGAATTCGATACCTCGATTAGCTATCCTTTGCAAAGAGGTATTAACCTCATCGCGGACTTGTTCGGAAGGGTCGTACTTCATCTGTAAAAGCTCCGCATATGCCTTTTGTGTTAGTTGTTGGTCATGAGAATCCTTGACAATATGCTCTAATCCATGAGGTATCAACGAACGCGGTTCCTCCGCTTCGATATTCTTCAGTCGGCATAATACTTGAAATGCTTGCTCGTTGGCAAAGTATTCCCCTAGCATTTCCGATATTACAAACCATGCCATCCAATCTGTAAATGAACTGTAGGAACTTTCTAGCAACGGAAGAAGCTGAGTTTTCTGAGTTTCAGAGAGGAATTCCCAATTTTCTATTTCTAAAATATAGAGTAAATGCCATGCTCCTTTTGAGGTCAAAAAACGATTTTCTTGGAGTAAACCAAGAATCAAGTTTAAGTACTTATCTGGGAAATGGCTGAGTCCTGAAACGGCAGATGATATAGCTTTTGCACACTCTTTCATCTGCATTTCTTCTCCTGAATTGATAGCTTGTTCAATAGCTTCATAAAGGAGTTCTGGAGAAATTTTTTCAAGACAATCATAAGCGATTAACATTGCAGAGTTAACTCGATCTTGTTGGGCAGAGGATAAACTCTCCCTATAAAGTTGAAAGAGCATTGCAAAATACCATCCTCCTCCTAGACCGAGAAATTTCGGTTGCTCTAGTAAATTGATGAAAAAATCTATATCTTCTGGACTAAAAATTATTCCTTCCGACGTCAAACTTTTGAGCTTATAAAAACATTCCCTAAGTAGCTTAGAATCACCCCAAATGATGGCTTGATGGATAGTTGTTTTGAGTTGTTCAATCATAAGTTATTCTCGATTTATTGGGGAGCTTCATAGATATTTATGCTCAGATCTATTTAATAAATAGGCCGCCGATCGATTAACTGTAGTCCTAATAAGCCAGCTAGTGTAATTAGTGCTGCCAAACCCCAGGATGGAAGGGTGACAGTCGCTCCTATGACTATAGCCCCAGCAACTATAATCACTCCCGCTCTAACTGCCCAGTCAGGTAGTCTAAACCAATTAACATTTGGATCGTCTGATTCTCGAACATCTTCAGGGAGTTGACCGCACTTTGCCACATACTTTGCTTTTTGTGCAGCTAAACTTTCTTTTGCTTCATTAATCAGCCGCCGATGACCTCTCTTACTGAGTCTAGGTTTTTTATCATCATCTGGGTGAGTCTCAGGTAAGTTATGGACATTTTCTGCTAGTTCTCCTATCCGTTTTCTGACTTCTTGTATAAGATTGCGTATTCTTCGTAAAATGTCTGTGCATTCTTTTTCAGTTCCTCCTCCTTTGTTGTTACTTAGCTCTACTCGCGGATTTATTTCTTTTTCATTCGTAAATTGTTTGAATTGAACAACCTCTTTAATCTTTAGTGCAATCTGTTCTCCTCCTTGCTGCATCACATGAGTCAACTCATGCGCCGTCAACTCATTATTCCCTGGCAATTTCCCTGCCCCAAAATAAATATCACTCCCATGAGTAAACGCCTGTGCGCCCAACTCCTTGTTCATCTGCACCGCTTCAGAACCCGTATGCACCCGCACTCCACTAAAATCAGCCCCAAAGCGCGGTTCCATAAACCCTCTCACATCCTCCGATAAGGGAGAACCTCCACCCTTAGACGAATTCAACCGACTCTCTAAATCAAAAGAGGCTTGATTTCCGTCTATTTGAGCTGCCCGTTGTATCATCTGGCGCATTTGCACACGCGGATCAATTTGCCTCTGCACCACAGGTGTAATTGACTGCGCTCTTTGCCAGATCTGATGGGGGTGATGGGGGTGATTGGTGTCCAACTGACGCTGAACGGACGCTGAACTATCAGGAGGCGCTGACATGGACATTACCTGTAGAGACGTTGCATGCAACGTCTCTACAAGGTCAGCTTCTTGCTCGTAGGGATCTCCTGGCGCTCCTACGGTCAACTTCGTTTGAATTCCAATTTCCTCTAAGTCTTTCCCTGCTTCTGGCGCCTGTTCTTCCTCTTCCTTGGCACAATCAGCACATTGTCGTTGAATCGGGTTTTCTGAGACAGGGGCAAAAGCACCTTTTAATTGGGAAGCTGGACTTTGTGGTAAGGGTGGGGGTGGATCAAACGTTGGTGCCCAGGGTGATTCAAATTTAGGTTGTAATGTTGACCCTTCGGCTTCGCTCAGGGTTAACCCTTCAGCTTGCTCCTGTTCCTTGGCTTGGAGTCCTCGCATCACATTAGCGGTAAGTCTATCCGCCGAGTCTCTGGAGTATTCCCCTATTTCCTGGGATGAGGCTGATGACGGGTTTGACTTGGGTTGAATCGAAAAATGCCCTAGTTTCGATGGACTCTTACCCTTTTTTTGTACCGTTGAGGGAGTCCAAGAAGAATTTTTCTTTTGTGGGGGTTTGTACATGATGCCACCTCAGTTGCCTATGGACGCTGATCCGTTCCCAATTAAGGCGTCAGTTTTCGGGGAATAAGTCTTGCTGAGAAAGACTTTCCACGATAGTACAAGAAAAAGGCGATCGCTCTTCTAAATCGACATCAAACTTTACTTGAGGGTATGTGTAGCCGTCGGTCTTGATATGTTGGCTTATATAGCAATCCTAAATAGGATGCAACAAGCGAAAAGCTCGAAAGCCAGGTACAGCAAGGGTTTCATTTTTGAAAATTGCCACGACCTATTTAGGGCTGCTATAGAGGGGTAGGAGTAGAGTGAGCTTTCTGGACATAAGTTTTGATGAAATCGTCAAATTATCAGAAATTCACCACCCGACAAAATTAGGCGCTCTTTCTGTATCCTCAGAATGTACAAGCAGCAAGGTTGATCAGGAATCAGGAAGAGATTCGCGATCGCGTTAATTATCCGGTACTCTTTGATCCGCAAACCTCTGGCGGGTGATTGGCGACAATTCGAGCGTGAACAGGCGGTAACGTGTGAGCAAATTCTGCAAGAATTAGGATAAACTGCAAACCCAAGTTTTAAATCGGCTTAACGTGGATATCAGACAACAAAAGGAACAATTTAGCAATACCTATTTACAAGCCGTTACAACTGTTGCGGGTTATTCTCTCTACAAGCCTTCTGTAGACGATGACAGCATCGATTGGAGAATTGCCGCCAAGGGGGTCATGGGACGGCTGCGATCGCCTCGCTTGGAATTGCAGTTAAAATCTACCTCTAGAGACGTTCTTGATGATAACCAGTTGCGTTACCCGCTTAAGATTAAGAACTATAATGATTTAAGATTGCCTGATTTTGTCATACCTAGAATTTTAGTTGTCCTTGTGCTTCCTGAAACTCTGACCGACTGGTTACAACAATCCGAGGCAGAACTCTGTATGAGATATTGCGCCTATTGGGTATCACTCCGAGGAATGCCTGATACCCAAAATACAGCGACGGTAACGGTTTCCCTACCCAGAAGCCATCAATTTACCGTGTCAGCGCTTCAGTCTATGATGCAGCGTCTTAGTCAAGGGGTTTTACTATGAATGTAACGGTGCGAGATGTTGAATGTTTAAAAAGCATAAAACCTCAACAGCTTCAGGCGTATTTAAAAGCTCATGGCTGGTATGAAGATCGTCCATTTTTAGATAATGCTATGATTTGGCTCAAGCCGGATGAGCAGCGGGGGGAATTTGAGATTTTATTGCCTCTAAAAACAAATTTAGGGGATTATGTGACTCGGATTAGTGAGGCGATTGAAACCTTAGCCGTTGTCGAGAATCGTTCTCAAGTTGAGATTTTGAGTGAACTGCTTTCTGATGGACAAACGATTACACTTCAGGGAGTAGTCATGCACATTAACACGCCTAATTCTGCGCCCTTAAGCGGTCAGGTAACGTTGCTGGGTGTTGTTGGAGAGAAGCTACGGAAAATTAAAACTGAGTTAACAGGTTATGACTATATTTTAGCGGTGAAAGCGTATCAAGAACGTTGTCCGATAATCTGTGTAGGTGAATTAAGCAAAGAGAATGGTAGTTTTGTGTTAAAAAATGTTCGGGATTTGATGTTTGATGAATCCTGGGAGCATTAATATATATTCATTTGCGACTGATTATTCTAGGTTGTCTCGAAAAAAACGTACAGTTTGTAGTCAGCGTTTTAGCGCTTCTGCCACTAAAGTGGCTACTACGAAACCAGCCACTAAAGCGAGTCGGGTGGGCAAACGGATATAATTTATGGTCAATCGTTAAATTAACATAATTTGCCCACCCTACAATACTCAGCAGTGGCAGGCGAGAGCTTACACGCTAAAATTGAATCGTATTTTGATGTGTAATCACCAGCAGAAAAGTCATGACTCGCCGTCGTATTTTGCAAGAGGATCGATCCTACACATTTCGCGCCTATTTTGAGATGCCTTATGAGGCAGATGAAATCTTAGCTGAATTAGGCTATACTTTGCTGAGAAAACGTCTCGATTTACCGCGCTGTAATCGCGAGTTAGAGCGATTAGAAGAGTTACGACAGCGAATTAATGAGTCTTTATTATTAGTGAGTTTGAGCAGTGAGACAGCACGACGGGAGACACTTGTAGCACCTACCTTGCTGGAAGTTGCCCGGTATTGTCAGTGTCAAGTACGAATTGAGTATCCCTTGTCAGTCAATAATTGGTTGAAGGGCAATTTGGATTATTTTCTGAAACACAATCCAGGTTTGCTGGTGGTTGAGGCAAAAAATGATGACTTGACACGAGAGTTTACACAGCTTGCGGTAGAATTAATTGCTATTTCCGAAGTGGAAGAAGGGGATATCTTTTACGGGTGTGTAACCATTGGTGATGCTTGGCGTTTTGGTCGGTTAGAAAAGACAAACAAGCTGATTTTGCAGGATATTACGCTCTATCGAATTCCTGATGATTTAGAGGATGTCATGAGAATTTTAGTGGGAATTTTGGCATGAGTGAATTTCTGGGGACGAGCGCTTATAAACTAATAGGGATGTGGTGCATTTCCATAAAGATGTTTGGTTTCATATAAGGGGTTATCTGAAGGAACGCACCCTACGAGATCTGCGATCGCGCCAAGTCTCAAGAATTTTTTTGTAGCTGATACTACAGTTTTTCGGTTTAGTCAACTTAAGCCCTAGGACATTGGTCAAGAAACCGCGTTTCTGGAGGTGAAAGGTTGATATGGAGTTGTCATCCTCACGAGAAACCCGGTTTCTTGGAACACTTAACCGACGCTCTAGAGATGGGAACTATGCCGTTAATATTTCTAAATATTTTAATGTTGGCAGTGTAGAAAATTATTTACAGCGCTTTTCAAGTAAGTGAGGTACATAGACAGATCCCCGACTTCTTGAAGAAGTCGGGGATCTTGCTTAAGGCTGTACCTCATAAACCTGAAATCTGCTGTATGATTTAGAGCGTGACGGTGCAGGTAGTGGGCGTCGTTCCAGCTATGGGGACGCGACTGATCAACCATTCTCGATTGAACTCCTTATTGCTCAAAGGTAATATCCTTTCGTTCTTGGCTTTAGGCAAACCCAAGTATTTTCTTAGGTTTGAGGTGTACCACCCCTCTTGAGTATGGACGGTGTAACCTGCTTGGCGTAGTTGTTCAATCTGCCAATAGTTTGGGTCGGCGGGAGATATTGCTACCTCCCGTCTCCCTTTCAAAACCGTGCGTGACAGTTTCCCGTCACACGGCTCCTCAGTGACTTGACCCTTGTTATGGGCACCTCTTCCCTCGTTTGGG
>NZ_JAVJUO010000174.1:0-2218 GCF_040220555.1 Coleofasciculus sp. C1-SOL-03 | reverse complement strand
TATCGGCTGTTTTGCCGGAAAAATGCCCAAATCCTCAACCCTAAATCAATTGACCCAAAGTCTTAGCCACCCCGCACAAGTTGCCATAAGAAGTCGGAGTGGCTAGAGGAGTGTTACTATTTCTTCTAGCTTCCAGACTGGTCTGGTCAGTTTGGGGGTTAGCCGCTCAGAGCTGCGCGAACAGCTTTGAGTGGCGCTAAGAGTTTTCGGTTTAATTTGGATTATTTTAGCAGATTGAAGGATGGATGCTCCAGCGTCAAGGTTTTGTTACAAAAGTTTGTAGTCAGTACCCCAGCGTTTATGGCGCTAAAGCGCAACTACGAACATAACTTTAGCTATTACTGGCAATGCTGATCGCTGCTTTAGCGGCTAACTTGTGAGTGGCTTGATGGCACGCAAGTAAGACTAGATTAAATCCTTCGGGTTGTATGTCTTGTAGGGATAGGATTTGACAGGGTTGCAATTGTAAGTAAAGATCGGCTAATTCCCGTAACGGTGAATTTTCCATCTCTTTAGTATAACGCTTGGCATTTTTGAGTCCTAGCTCGATGACTAAAAGGTGGGTGGGAATGGTGCTAACGGTGTAGTGATCACTAATTAAATGAATTCGTTTTTGTCCAGCCATTGATGCGACGAGTTCTAAACCTTTGATGGCGGCTAAAATTTCAGCCTCTGTTGAATTACTACAATTTTCCAGTGGATAGCTATAGTGTTGCCAATCAAGGGAAAAATTTGCCTCAGATTGTTCCTCCTGCTGAGAGAGGCGTGTCAGGATAACCACTCCAGCCCCAGCAGTATTCTGTGACTGTAGATAACTCCCATCTACAACTACCCAAATTTCCGGTTCAAATAATGCAAGTAATTTGATGCCTGTTCGTTCTTGAGGAGTGACAACGTGTTCCTCCGCTTTTAATTCCTCAGCATTCATGAATGGTTAAAAGAATAGAAGGGTAAGTGTTAGGGTGGGCATTGCGACACGGGATACTCCTGGCATCTTACCCTGTAGGATATGCAATGCCCACCAAACGTATGGGGGTAGACTGCTACTGGATGAGTGTGTCAAAATGTAGCCATACAGAGACAACAATTAGCCCAATTGGTAGAGCGTCCGATAGAGGTACAGCATCCAAAAAACCTTCGCTTGATGCCGATCTATCATTAGTTCAATGAGGTTATTCCGGCTGGAAACTAATCGTCCATCGCTAGCATCTTCAAGCGTTTCAATATCCTTAACACATCATATAAATCATGACCTGGGTTAAACATATCAAAAATTCTAGACATGGCATATTGAGGTAAGGGATTCTGTACCAATTTGAGAAAGCGAAAACTACTGCCATTGACAATTAGTCCAAAACTCGGACGTTCGGGATGAGGATTGGATAACATATAGGCTAAAATTTGAGGTCTGGCTATATCGAGAGAAAAATCTGCCTTTTTGGACTCAATTACGACTAACCACAGTCGTTCTAGTAATACTAAGACATCAATATCCCCTCTAATCAATATGCCCTTATCTTCTGCGGAGATCTGGGTAGACGCTTCGGATTTAATATGTAAGGGGAATTGGTAGAAGTCAGCTAAATCCAAGAACTGACCTAGGACGACCATTTTGACGGTGTTTTCTAAGGTTGGTGGATATTTTAAAAGGTTAGAAAAGTTTGTTTCAATGCGATCAAGTCGTTGCTTTTCTGTGTCACTAATATCCGGTAAATTGTCTTGCCACTCGCGGAAAAACTGTTCCTGCTTAGTAAACTGAAGCCCAAACCGAGTTTCCAAGTCAAGTAATGTAGCATTTTTTGCCTGAATTGTTTGTACCATCGTTTTGACCTGACTCTGAGGTATAAGCTAGACAAAGGTGGAATTCATTGCAATTTTACTACATTTGATGAATTAACTTTACCCCCCGGAAACCGTAGGGGCGCACCGACGTGCGCCCAATCCAATGGTAATATCTATTCCACCATTTTAAAGGGCGGGTTTTGAAGCAACGTTATTATCAATAGCGGAATAAAAGTCCATAAACCCGCCTCTACATGGGTAAACAATTAGTCACGACAATTGAAAAAGGGCGGGGTTTGAACTAACGTTATTATCAATAGCACAATGAAAGCCCATAAACCCGCCCCTACATGGGTAAACAATTAGGAAAAATTAATCTCGCCATAAGGCAATTCCGCCTAATAATCCGTTGATATTGGGGACAATTTTGACATTG
>NZ_JAVJUO010000173.1:0-15440 GCF_040220555.1 Coleofasciculus sp. C1-SOL-03 | reverse complement strand
GGTGGTGATGGATTTCGGATGGACAGGGACATTAACGGCGCCCGTGGGATTTTCCTACGGGCTTTGGGAGATATCCCCTCTCTAAGAGCTTGTCTTTTAGAGTGCATTGTTAGCATAAGTTAGCAAAATTATATCGGTACAGGTTGGTCGGCGTTGGATTTGGGACGACTATTGGCGGCGTTGTATCAGTTGAAAACGTGTCATCCAGAATACACTGACGTTGTGGATCATCTGGTGTTGGATTGGTCTTATTCTCAAGTTATCCGGGATGGGATTCTCTATAGCGCCAAGGTGACACAGGATAACAATGGACGACTGCGAACCCATGTCACGCCCGAAACCCGCCTCGGCTATGTAGACTATGCAGCGCGGGCATTTCAACTCTGGGGGTTCAACGTTACCCAGTCTCCGGATAGCCAGAACTATCCGACAACCCTGGTTGAGGGGGTTTCCGTACCCTTAGCCAGCCCAGACTCCTCCACGGTTAGTAATCCCTTTCTCCTCTACGGCTTAGAATTTGGCTTTGATCCTTCTATGATGACGTTGGTGCAACCGCTTCTGCAAGCCCAAGCCCAACGCTATCGTCGCACAGGTACCGTCACAGGGGCGGCGACTACCCTATTGGATCAACCGCCCTATATTGTCAATAGCACGATTATTGGCAAGGGCAAACCCTGGGCAACTCTGGATGATCAGGGAAACTCGGTTCCCGACAATCGCACGGTGAGTACAGCCGTTGGCTTTGGCTTTCATGCCCTATTCCCGAACCATGACTATACTCAGCAGCTATGGGAGGCAATCCGCGATCGCTATAATTCCCAATCTGGTTACTATGAGGGATTCTATGAGAAAACCGGGGAAACTGCCAAGGGATTGAGTGGCAGTACCAACAGTCTGATCTTGCAATCCCTACTCTACACCGCCACCGATCAGCAACCCCTGATTCGCCCCCAAACCGCCCTGAATTCTCCCTGGTGGCAAGCGGTAGAAACGGGAGATTCCGGTCAAGGATTGCCGACGACGGTTCAGCAAACCGCCCAGTTAATCACGGGAACAGCGAGAACCTACTGGCGTTCCACATTAGGATTTTGAAACGTCATGATAAGTAGCTGGACACAATTAAAGTTAACTGTTGAAATCGTCATTTGTCATTTGTCATTTGTCATTTGTCATTTGTCATTTGTCATTCGTCCTACTCGCTTCGCGAGAAGCAAGCTATGTAAGGGTTTGAGATCTGTTTACCAAACTTAATAAACTGTTGTTTTCTTTTGTCCAACTACTTATCAAGTTCACCTAATCCTAACTCGAATGGCACTGACTTTAGAGTTTGTAGTAAGCGCTTTAGCGCTTCTGGCACGCTTCGTGCCTACTACGAACCCAGCTTAAGTCAGCGACATTCACTCTAAGTTAATTATCTCCTGCCTCCTGCCTCCTGCCTCCTGCCTTCTGCCTTCTACCTCCTGCCTTCTACCTCCTGCCTTCTACCTTCTAAAATCACCATGACCACCTCTATTTCACTTCTAGAAAACTCCTCTGTTTTTTTAAGCAACATTCGCTCCCGCCTCAAAGAACGAACCTTACTATTTCGCTATTTAGCCGAAATCAACTTAATTTTTGGTGCTTGGTATCTCCACTGGCGAATTACTCATTCAATTAATACCAATGCGCTGTGGCTATCCATTCCCCTACTCCTCGCCGAAATTTACTGTTACGTAGGCGGCGTCATGTTTTTACTGGGATTATGGCGACCCATCGTTTACAAAGTCCGCTCATTGTGGCAACTCAGCCCACCCTTACCCCCAGCAGAATTTCCCACGGTGGATGTGTTTATTACCTGCTACAACGAACCCCCGGAATTAGTTGAAACAACCACACGCGCTGCCTTAGCCCTCCATTATCTCCTCACCAAACTATCGGTTTACGTTCTCGATGATGGCAATTCCCCCGACTTGCGAGCCATGACCGAAAAACTCGGATTAGAGGACTTACAATCGCCCATGTTGCAACAAGAAGCCGAGCGGATTAATACGAGCGTTCCGAGTTAGAAAATCGGCGTCAGCAACTGAAAAATTTAGCCCGAGAAATTTCCCAAGCCGAGCAATTTTTGGAATCCTTCCAACTTACCGTCACTACCGACTTTAATGCCTTATCTCAAGTTTTATCCTGGTTTGAGCAATTACGCCAACCCAGAATTCCTAACTCCGTCTGGTTAGAATGTCAAACCGTACTCGCGGAAGGATTTGATAACGCCATTTCCCACGCCCATAAAAACTTGCCCCCAGAAACGCCAATTACGCTGGAAGTCTCTATTTTTACCCAATCCATAGAGATGCGAATTTGGGATAAAGGAATCGCCTTTGATTTAGAGGGTCATGTACTCAATAACCCGAATCCAGTCGAGGAAACCGCAGAACGGGGGCGTGGCGTCAATATTATGCATCAAGTGGCGGATTATTTGAGTTATACGCGCACCTTAGATAATCGCAACTGTTTGCTCATGATTAAAACCTATTCTCCCCTGTCTGAGGTTGAGCAAGATTGTCCCTCCTATACCGTTACCAGTCATCTCAAAAGTCTGCGGAATTGGCTGCGCGTCTTACATCCCACATCCCCCAACTTGAGCAGTAATTTAGCCTCTGAAATTAGAACCGTCGAAAAAGCGATTTACCAAAAAGAATTAGAACTCAGTAACTTAGTTCGCTGTCGTTACATTGCGCGTCCTAAACCCAAAGACAAACCCCACCATGCCAAAGCGGGTAATATAAACTACGCGATGTTTTCCGGCGAAACCTCTGGCGATTTTATCCTCACCCTAGATGCGGATCACATTCCCAAACCCCAATTCTTACAACGAGTTCTGCCCTACTTTTACACCTACAACCTCAATACTGGGAAATATGAAAGCAATCAAATCGCCTTTGTCCAAACCCCCCAAGCCTTCTATAATATCCCTCCTGGAGACCCCTTTGGACATCAAGCCCACTTATTCTACGGACCCATTCAACAGGCAAAAGATGGTATGAATTCGGCGTTTTACACCGGAACCAATGCCGTGTTAAGACGCGAGGCATTAATTAGTGTCGGCTTGCAAAACTTTGCCGATGAATTCGCCGTGGATCAAAAACGGTTAGCCGAATTTGACTTAGTCGGTGGTGTCTCCAGTAACAGCATTACCGAAGACATGAATACCGCCATGCGCCTCCATGCAGCGGGGTGGAAATCTGCCTATCACCATGAAGAATTAGCGACAGGATTAGCCCCCGATCACTTAAGTTCTACGCTCAAACAAAAGCTACACTGGGCGCAGGGAACCCTCCAGGTTCTCCTGCGAGAAAATCCCTTCAGTAAACCGGGGTTAACCTTTTGGCAACAGTTACACTATTTTCAAACCATGTACAGCTATTTCTCTGGCTTTGCTACGGTTGTCTTTCTCATCTGTCCGATTGTTTATTTCTTCACCGGGATTATTCCGGTGCAAGCTTATGGAGATGAGTTTGCCATCTACTTCATTCCCGCCTTTGTTCTCAACCGTTTAACCTTTATCGCCGCAAGTTGAGGGATTCCCGCCCGGGAACTGTGGCGTTCGGAGCAATACGCGATCGCCTTATTTCCCCTCTTTATCCAAGCGGTTTGGAGTGTCTTCACGGGACGCCCGATCAAGTTCCAAGTTACGCCCAAGCAGCGTCAATCTGGGATGTATCTTCGGTTAGTTTTACCCCAGTTAACGATAGTTATCCTCACGATTTTGGGAATACTATGGTGTCTGTATCGATTAGCAATGGGAGAGTTAGAGAATCCTGGACTTTATCTTATCAATGGGCTTTGGGCAGTTTATAGTTTGTCCCTGTTATGGGTAATTATTCGAGCCGCCGTCTGGCAACCCAAAGCTAGCCGTAACTAGGTTGAATAGCACTGAAATAAGATAGGTTCGTAGTCGGCACTTTAGTGCCTTAAGCGCTAAAGCGCTTACTACAAACGCTTAAGTCAGTGACATTCTAACTAGGTTATCAATGATCAGTTTCACTACTATCGTTTGAAATGGTGCGTTACGCTACCCTGCGGGAACGCTTCGCGAACGCTAACGCACCCTACATCCGCCCTGTCTAAATGACAAATGACCAATCACAAAGTAAATTTATTCACAACAAAGGAGTCATGCAAATGAGTAAAACCATTAAAGTTGTTCAACCTGCTGGTATCTTAGACGGTGTAAGCGTCAATCAACTTCGGCGTGAAGTCAATGATGTTGTTGAAAGTGGTGCGAATATTGTCTTGGTTGACTTTCAGGAGGTCACGTTTATGAATAGTACAGGCTTAGGGGCTTTAGTTGCCACGCTAAAAACAGTTCAGGCGGCTGGCGGTCAACTGTTTATCTGCTCCCTTTGTGACCAAGTTAAGATGATTTTTGAACTGACAAAAATGAATCGCGTGTTTAAAAGTTTTGCCAATCGAGAGGATTTTGAGCGTCAGATTGCTCCTGTACGTTAATTAATTGACAGGCAAATCCAAATGTAGGGGCGGGTTTAGGAATTCAAGTAACGGAGAAATCACTACATTTCATCCAAAACCCGCCCTGCCAAAATATTGAACCCAACCAATAAATTCGTGCCGACTACGAACCCATTGTTGAGAGCGGATTTTGTTGTTCATTAAGTGCAATAGTTTAGTATTACCTACCAGTCAATCCAAATGTAGGGGCGGGTTTAGGAACTCAAGTAACGGAGAAATCACTACATTTCATCCAAAACCCGCCCTGCCAAAATATTGAACCCAACCAATAAATTCCTGCCGACTACGAACCCATTGTTTTTGTAGTAGGCTGGTGGCATTATTGCACAAGAATAGGGCGGATTGTGTTGTCCATTTATTGGTGGAAAGGGCGTTTTTTTTGTCCATTTATTGGTGAGGTAGGGCGGGTTTTGTTTTTCAGTTAGTTCTGAGTAGCCGATTTTAGTCCCTAAACCCGCCCCTACAAATTGTTCCTACACCCACCCCTACAATTGTCCCTAAACCCGCCCCTACAAATTGTTCCTACATCCACCCCTACAATTGTCCCTAAACCCGCCCCTACAAATTGTTCCTACATCCACCCCTACAAATAACGTCTCTACTAATTATCAGGAATGATCACATCTGTGATTATAGCTAAATGATCAGAACCTACATAATTACCCGTTTTACTATTAAAAACTGAAACATCTGAACTGACTAAACAATGATCAATCGGAATCGAAAACCCAGGGATTCCCGCCGGAAAGGTTGGTAAAAGCCCAAATCCTGCCCTGGCATTCCGCAGTCCAGAATAATGAATGGCTTTTTTATAATAAGGTGACCATAGGGTTATATTCAAATCACCCATTAAAATAACGGGTGTTTTGAGGTGTTTGACATAACGCCCAATTCCTGCTTCTAGATGTTGATTGCGCCACTTGAACCCATCTTGATCAAACATTAATGGCTGCATCGTATGACTGATAATTAGAGAGACTTTTTTACCCCCAATCGTTAAATCCGCTAAGAGATTGCCGCGATTGTGTCCGTAACGCTGAATCGAATAATTTTCTAAGGGAATATTACTATAGAGTTCCATCTCAAGTATCTTGGCGCTGATATGATAAGGGAAACTTTTGGCTAAAACCTGCAACTTCTCTGACCAGATCACATTAGCTTCTAAAAAAGCCGCGATCGCAGGTTTTTCTTGCTCAACTAAAGCAATCACCTGGTCATACTGCTGATTGGACGCCAAGACATTCAGGGATAACAGTCGCAAGGGTTGACCGGAAGCAACATTTCCTTGGGGAATATACCATGGCAAAATTTCTACCAGATTAATTAAAACACAAGCTAAACTGACAATTAGCCAGATTCGCTGTTGTGTTAGAGTAAAAAAAATGCATAGAAATAACCCTAAAATGAAATATTGAATTTTAAAATTAGACGTTATATCTAAAAATACATTGAATTGACCCAAATAACCGGTGATAGACAAGACAATGATACTAACCGTTAGTCCCCTAAAAAAATAGACAGATCCAGCTTTGAGTTGAGCTAATAAGTGAATAGGCATAAATAGCATTATACACCCAAATAAACAATCGTAGGGGCTTGGTAACCAAGACCCTCAAACCTGGGTGACTGGGTTACCAACCCCCTAAAACCCGCAATTGTCTGTTCTGAAATTACGGAAGCTGAGAAATCATTGCCTGTTGATAATAATGACTCAAAATCTGTTGATAGTTAACACCCTGTTGCGCTAAATTATGCGCCCCCCATTGACTTAAACCTAATCCGTGACCATAGCCGCGACCACTGACTTGAAAACTTCCCCCCATGTTACTCACCGTAAACAGGGTGCTTTTTAGTCCCAGCGCCTTACGCATCGTATTGCCACTAACCCGCTTACTCCCGCCTGTTCCTTTGACTCGCATGGTGACAATCCGCCCATGGGGAGTTGTCCGTTCTGGCGTCATCGAGGTGACGCGCCCAACTCCACCAATCCGGCGTCCCAATTCGCTACCGGAAAAGGTTTGAGTCCATTGATAGACAGGCGATCCCACATCATAATCAGGAACTCCTCGCAGATACGCTAAGGGTTTACTCCAAATATCTTCCACATTTTCTGTGTGTCCACCCGACGAGGAATGGAAAACGGATAGAATCACATCACCGCCGTAGGTCAAAATCTGTCCGGCTGTGGCGTTGACAGCAGTATGAGTGCTTTCGGCTTCAGTGTCCATTCCCTTGTAAACTTGCCACTTGACCGTATCACCCACATCGTAGATGCTATTCCCTGATTCAGCTCGTTTATAGAGGGCGTAGGTACGAGCCGCAACCGCTTGGGCTTTGAGGGCTTCTTGGGGCCAACTCGGACTCATTTCTGAGCCAATCACGCTGTAGAGATATTGCTCAAAGTCCACATGATTAACCGCCGTTAATCGCCCCCCCGTCGCCACTAATCGAGTCCGCCCTCGATACCAGCGATCGCCTATCCAAACTAAACCATCTTCAGTGGGTTCAATCCATAGTGATCCCGAACTCCAACGCCCTAAACGAACCCCACTTCCTCCAGATTGGGCGTCAAAACCATTCATCGGCGCCAGTTCTCCCACAGGTTGACCCGCGCTATCGCGAACAATGGCTTTGGTTGAACTTCCCACCTTAACCCGACTGACGCCCTCTTCAATCGCCACCCGTAATTCCGTTAGGGCTTGGGCGGGACTGACTAAAATCATCCACAATAAAAAAGAGAGCCACCAATGACGCCCTCCAGAGCGAATCATTAACTTGAGCATATTTACCACAGTGAAGAGAAAACGTCTAGATGTCATCTGTAAAACTTCCTCATCCGAAGACTACTCTCGGTTTCATAATTAACAGAGATGGAATTGCCAATCTTGGTTGTCGCTAGATTATTCCGTTCCCGATACTGGAACCAAGAATCCGCACGCTGATTTTTGCTCTGGCTAAGATTGCATCCCTGAAAAAGATTGACAGGCATATTTTTAACATGTTTCTTGTTGATCGGCTAGTGCGGGGCGATCCCAGCGGTATAATCTCCTGTCGGGAAAATCTCTCCCATCCCATTTCCTATTGCCTAGAGTCCTATTCCCGATTTCCTGTTCCCTATTTTTTAATCATGGACAAACCAAACGAGTTGATTCAAACTCCCCAGCCCCCTCTGGTTGAACCCAAGATTCTCCAGCAACTCTCGGAAGAGGTGGTACTTTCACCCTCTTATTTGGTGTTAATGGGCATGGCGGGCATTTTATCCGCCATTGCCTTGTTGACCAATTCGATTCCAATTCTGATTGGTTCGATGATTATTGCCCCCGCATTTCTGCCCTTATCCCTAGTTGCCTTTGCCCTAGTTGCAGGTCAACCCAGGCTGGCGCTACGGGGTTTCATTGTGGCTGTAGTTGGGCTATTCGTGGCGACAATTTCAGCCATGGCGACGGTATGGGTGTTCAACACCAGCGAAATTCTGCCTTCTCATGACAATCTCCTGAATAAACCCCTATTGGAAGAACGGGTAGAACCGGGTTGGTATAGTGTTGTGGTCGCTTTAGCGGCGGGTGTGGCTGGAACCATTGCTTTAGTGAAACAGAAAGTGGATACATTAGTGGGAACCGTGGCGGCTTTAGCATTAGTCCCGGCTGCAGCGGCGGCGGCGATCGCGTTTATGTCCCATGATCCGCTTCGGGGGGTTGGTGGCTTGGAGTTGCTGGCGATTAATGTTGGGTTAATTATCTTGGCAGGTATGATTACGGTGCTGATGATCGGATCTGAGCCGTCAAGTTAACGTCAGGGATTAAGATGATGCAGGCACTTGGGGATACAATTAGCTGGGCATTGGGACTCGAAGCCCCAACGCTCAATGTGTGGCAGATGGGATTACGGGCAGCAATTATCTATGGGGCGGCGCTGATCATGGTGCGGGTGATTGGCGATCGCCGCTTTATTGGCAAACATGCAGCGATGGATGTGCTGTTGGGTGTGATTCTGGGGTCTACCTTGAGTCGGGCGATTAATGGGGCTGCGCCCTATTTTCCCACATTAGGCGCAGCGTTAGTATTAGTGGGAATGCATGGGTTAGTGTCAGCACTGGCGTTTCATGTTGAGCGCTTTGATGTTTGGGTCAAGGGTAAGCCTCGGACATTAATTCGCGAGGGTCAAGTGAATCGCAAGGCGATGCGAAAAAGTCATATTAGTGACAGAGATTTAGAGTCATCGTTGCGTCTCAAGGGAAAAATCACTGAACCCATGCAGGTGGAAATCGCTCGTCTAGAAAGTAATGGTGAAATCAGTATCATGCCCAAACCTAAGCCACCGAGGGTGATCGAGGTGTCTGTGGAAGCAGGTGTGCAAACGGTGCGAATTGAGGTGGATTGAGCGCAGGGAAGCTGGGGGAGATGGGGGAGATAGGGGAGATGGGGGAGATGGGGGAGATGAGGGAGATGAGGGAGATGGGGGAGATAGGGAGGTTTTTCTCCCTTGTCTACTTTCCTTCCTTGTCCTCTTTGTCTTGTCCCCACCCTAAAATAAAAAACCTACACCTGTAAGAATTCTGTAGGGGCGGGTTTCACTACTATCTTTTTGGTTGCACCCAGATGTAATTAAACCCGCCCCGACCTCACCGTTCAATTATCGCAAAGGACCAATGACCAATGACCAATGACCAATGACCAACGCAAAACTGTAACATGAATAGGGGAGTCTGTTTTCCCGACTAAGGTTCAAGGATCAAGTCTGTGCAAATTACATTTTTAGGAACCAGTTCCGGAGTACCCACGCGATCGCGCAATGTATCCAGTGTGACGTTGCGTCTACCTCAACGGGCAGAGTTTTGGCTGTTTGACTGTGGTGAAGGCACTCAGCATCAGCTTTTACGCAGTGAACTCAAAACCAGTCAACTTCGCCGTATTTTTATCACCCATTTGCACGGGGATCATATCTTTGGCTTAATGGGGCTATTGGCTAGCTGTGGGTTAGCGGGTAATGTTGATCGGGTTGATATTTATGGTCCGCCCGGTCTTAATGATTACTTAAAAGCTTGCAGCAAATACTCTCATACTCGTTTTTCATTCCCTACTCAGGTACACACCGTTAGCCCCGGCATTATTTACGAGGATGAGGAATATACGGTAATCTGTGGAGCGCTTAAGCATCGTGTGACGGCGTTTGGATATCGCGTGGTTGAAAAAGATCGTCCGGGACGGTTTGATGTGGAAAAAGCGAAGGCATTGAAGATTCCACCCGGACCAATTTATGGCAAACTTAAACGGGGAGAAACCGTCACCCTAGACGATGGGCGTAAAATTCAGGGCAAAGACTTGTGTGGGGAACCCGAAATTGGGCGTAAGTTTGTTTACTGTACGGATACGGTCTATTGTGATGGAGCGGTAGACCTTGCCCAGGATGCTGATGTGTTGATTCATGAAGCAACGTTTGCTCATCAAGATTCCCAACTGGCATTTGAACGGTTACATTCCACATCAACGATGGCGGCGCAAGTGGCATTAAGTGCTGGCGTTAAGCAGTTAATTATGACCCATTTTAGCCCGCGTTATGCCCCCGGAAATGACATTGGGTTAGAGGATTTACTGGCGGAAGCTCAAGCGATTTTTCCCAAAACAAAATTGGCGTATGATTTCTTCAGTTACGAAATACCCCGGCGTCGTGTCCCAGAGTTAGTGGTAGAGGGGAGATGAGGGGTGTGTAAGCTCAAGGGGTGGGTAAGATAGCTAAAAAAAAGGAGACAGGGTGTAGGGTATGGTGTGTGGGGTGTCGGGTGTTGGGTGTGGGTAAATTCAGGAGGTTTACAATCAGGCGTGGGAGTTGGAAGAGAAGATTGCAGAGAATGTGGCGTAGTTATTGAACTTGTAGGAGGAACCATGAATATTAGTTTAAAACCGGAACATGAAGAATTCATTAAATCTCAAGTGCTGAGTGGGAGATTTGCCAATCACGAGGAAATAGAGTAAATAATTGATATGGCTTTTCGCTTGTTAAAAAAGCTTCAGGGTGAGTATGAACAATGGATAGAGGAAACGCGGAATAAGATTGATGTAGGGATTGCAGAACTTGATCGAGGGGAAGGATTAGATGGGGACGCTGTTGTCGCGGGGATTTTAGAGAGATTTAAATAAGCACGTCAAGAGATAGAATGAGTCGTTATCTGATTTCACCTTCTGCAAGTCGAGATCTGAATGCTATTGCTGACTATTTATTGACTAGGAATGTGGACGCTGGAGACAAGCTTTATGAGCTATTAAAACTGATATTTTAGCAAAGTCAGTACAGAAGATTCAGTTTAACTTAGGAGGGGGAATGCGAAAAGAACGAGTGCAATATACGTCGCCTTTGGATGCACTGATAGCCGTAACCAAGCGACTCAGTTTGTATGAAAATCAGCAAAATATGAAATCTGAGGATTTTTTTGATCGCTATAGCAAAGGTCAACTCTCAGATGAGGCAGTTTTTATTGAGTGGGCGAATGATTATCGCCACTATTTAGGGTTACGCCAGGACTTAGAAAAGCAGTTGCTTTCATGTTGCATAAAGCTCTGGTAGACTATCTAGAAAATGTAGAACAAACACTTATAGCGTTGGAGGATGCTTATGTCGAACGCTATATCATAAACATTTACCAGATCAGGTAATTGCTAGCCAAAAGCCAGATATCTATCAGGTTTTACAGGAGGCGGTTAATGTATAAAAACACGGGTTTAGTGAACTGCATGGTAGAAACACAACAAGAGCTTTCCTAAGAGGCAATCATCATTCTTTCATAAGAATATAGGTATCTCGTCCTTGAAATAGTGCAACCCCCACTAAATTACAGCGAATATAGTAGGGGAAAAGGTTGAAGTTAAAACGTATTTAAATTGGTTATTTCCTGTTGCCTTCCTTGGTAGGTATCCCAATCTAAATGCTGAACAGCCTACCACATCATCACGGCTGTTTCTCCGGCGCGATCGCTATAGTAGAGGCGGATACGTAACACATATCGACGCCCCCGAAATAACCTGACCTGAATCTCGGCATTATAGTCCTCGCCACTATCGTCATCCCCGGTAAGATAACGGAGTTCACCATTAACCTCTTCAAATAGCACCATAACTGTATCCGATATACCAAAGGTGCGAATCGTATAGGATCGTGTCGCATCAGGTTCGATACGGAAGTTCATTTGTTCCCCAGGTGTGAGGGTTAAGGGAACCGATTGAAAGGGTTTTAGTTCGGTGTAATCTTTCTCTTCTAAGAGTGGGTAAAACTGCTTGACCCAAGTTTTATCCCGTTCTGATAACCCAGGTGCTGGAGTTAAACCATTCCGATATTTTGGTGGTGCTTGAATTAAACCCGCGCCAAAGGGATAGTGCATAATTGAGTTGGGGTCCCAGTTTGACCCTTGTACCGTATCCGGGTTAATTTTACGAATGATATTGTAATACGTGGTTTCCCGATCCCAATTATTCGGAGGTTCTGCGAGTGCAGCGTAAACGGCTTCTTCATCCCACACAATTCCAGCATTAGGGTTTTGGTGTTCGTGGGGAAATCCTAGAGTATGACCAATCTCATGCACGGCGGTGTCAATTTCTCCAGGATAGCGGGTTAAATCCCAACCAAAATTCATGGTTCGCTCATCTCGCCCAATATTGAGAACATCTCTGCCAACATAAGACCAAGCGCCATCTCCACGCTGGAAGCCAATCCGGATTTCGGCTTCGTCTGGTGAGTTCACTTCCTTGAATTCCAGTCCAATACCCACCTGCTTCCAGACATCAAAGGCTTTACGGACAACATTTTTTTCGGTCTCAGTCGTTGTCCAATAGGTTGGCTGATCGAAGAAATAGTAATGTAAGATTGTGCCGTTCACCCATTTCTTATCCAGAAATTGGATCAGATTGGCACGATTCCGATCAACAATTTCTGACAAGTCACGCGGCGCAACTTCAGGGAGTGAGCAATAGGAATAGTTTCCGCCTTTGTCAGAAGATAGGGATGCCGTTGATTGCGCTTGTTCATTCAACGGGTTTGGATTTGATTGAACCATCAGAGTTCTCCTAATTTAAGTCATTTGTCAAAACACTGATTTCACGGATTTTTTGGGGAGATAGGGGTGGGGAGGTGAGAACTTATTGACACTGATTACACAGAGAATTTAGTTCTCTCATCAAGATAGGATGATTGGGATTTTAAGCGTCATTTGTCATTTGTAAATTCTCTTCCCCATCTTCCCCATCTTCCCCATCTCCCCCATCTCCCCCATCTCCCCTATCTCCCTCATCTCCCTCCGCTCTCCTCTAATAAAGAACGAGTGTCTTGTGTGTCCATGCGGGGACCAAAACTTGTCACCAACTTTGCCGCCGCTTTAGATCCTAACTCTCCAGCTTGAGCATAACTCATCCCATGCGTCAATCCGTAAAGAACCGCGCCAGCATACATATCTCCGGCGCCAACGGTGTCAACTGCTTTAACGGGAACTGGATCAATCTCGATTATCTGTTGTCCATCAAAGATTACCGATCCTTTCGGTCCACGGGTAATCGCAAATCCTTTAGCCAACCCTTTCAAGTAATCAACGGCAACTGTAAGATCTTCTGTGTCTGCCATTTTTAGGGCTTCGCTTTCATTGGCAAAGAGGAAATCCACGCCTGAACCAATGATTTCCAGCAATCCCTCTTTAAAGAACTTCACCATATTCAAGTCAGACAGAGATAGGGAAACCTTTTGACCTGCGGCTTTGGCAAGATCTCTGGCTTGAATCGCCGCCGCTTTGCTAGCAGCACCCGTGACCAAATACCCTTCAATATAGGTATATTTAGACTGAGCGATCGCGTCAGGGACTAATTCCGTTTCTGAGAAACTTGCGGAAATTCCCAGGAACGTATTCATCGTGCGATCGGCATCCGGCGTGACAAACACCAAGCATTTACCTGTAATTCCAGCTTCAGGAGGATGGTATTGCAGGTTAGTCTCTACATTAAAGCGGAGCAAATCCCCCAGGTAAACCTGTCCGTCTTCATCATTGGCGACTTTACAAGAATAGAAGGCTTTACCCCCAAATTGGCTCAGGGCAATCATTGTATTTGCCGCCGATCCCCCACCGCCGCGCTTCATTGACTGACCCTCCAAGTGTTTCAGGATCTTGTGCTGATGATCTTCTTCAATTAACGTCATCACCCCTTTATCAATGCCCAATTCTTGAAGTACCTCTGGGGAAACTTCTAGTTCAATGTCCAGTAAGGCATTACCGAGACCATATACATCGTATTGTTGAGTCATCTTCATTCATGGCTAAATCCCTCGTCCATACTGGGTATGGGTTACGCAGGAAAGCCAAGCTCCTAATTATAGTCCTGTTCAGTCCAACTGCTATCCTATATTGCCATCCTTTACCACTCAAGTGTGAGTCATGAACTTGATTAGGTTGTAGGTTGGGTTGACGCAAGGAAACCCAACGGGATCTAGGGCTAAGGTTCTCTACTACAAGCCGAATCTAATTCATCAAATAAGGTATGCCACGCCAGTAGCGGACTGACACAGCTAAAATTGTGGAATAGATTTTACCATTGAATTGGGCGCAAAGCTTTGCGCCCCTACGGTTTCGGGGCGTAATTCTAATTCGTCAAATAAGGTATGCCACGCCAGTAGTGGACTGACACAGCTAAAATTGTGGAATAGATTTTACCGTTAAAATGGGCGCACATCGGTGCGCCCCTACAATTCTAATCCACCAAATAAGATGGGTCAGCCCAGTAGGTTCTGATAAGTAGTCGGACTCGCATAAAACGGTACTGTATTAAGTGCAAGTAAATCACCCTTAAACCCTTACTGTTCCCTGTTCCCTGTTCCCTGTTCCCTAATCTCAACCGTTAACTTTAATTGTGTCCACCCACTTAGCAGCTACATTGACAGGTTAGGACATTCTTTACTCCTCTCTTGCTCTACGCCAGCCTCAAAAGTGAAGGCACTCTTGATTAAGGCAAAAAGTAAAACTACTTCTCTGAATGCTTTACCTGAAAATTGGGTAAGGTAATAAAGCCTTCAACTTGACAGTCTAATTCTTCTAACCAGTTAACCAATTCGTGATTGCTATTGTGAAATAAACTATAATCTTGCCCATCCTGAACAAAAGCCAGGTTATTACGCGAAGTGACGATGCGCGTATCAATGGTTTGATTGAAGCGTTCATTCAATGATTCTAATAACTGTGCAGCTTGAGTTCTTGCTACCTCAAAACTCAATAGGGTATCCTGCCAGTCAGAACCAAGTTCTTGCTGAAGTTCAGTGATATCGTTCGCTCTTTTTCTGCCGAGGGTGCCGGTGGTGGGAATTAGCAGTGCCGCTAATCCATCGCTTAAATCTTGCTGATTTAGGGCAAAATAATGCCAATCTCCATAAGTATACTGGATCAATCCGCCCTGGCGATCGGGCAAAATGAGACGTGAATGATAGCCGTAATCAATGACATAAACAGTGGTTGGATTAGCGGGGTCAGTTGGGGGGATGATAAACGTAGGAGAACGAATTAAAGCAAAGCCAATAAAGACCAAAGCCAAGACAGACAAAATCACGATAGCCGTATAGCGCGAAAAAATACGGTTTCGCCTGAATAATTCCATGAGTCACAAATAATCCTCTCTCTTGCGAGTACAGGACAAGCCAACCCACCGACTCTGTAGGGGCGGGTTTAGGGACAATTGTAGGGGCGGGTTTAGGGACAATTGTAGGGGCGGGTTTAGGGACAATTGTAGGAGCGGGTTTAGGGACAATTGTAGGAGCGGGTTTAGGGACAATTGTAGGGGCGGGTTTAGGGACAATTGTAGGAGCGGGTTTAGGGACAATTGTAGGGGCGGGTTTAGGGACAATTGTAGGGGCGGGTTTAGGGACAATTGTAGGGGCGGGTTTAGGGACAATTGTAGGGGCGGGTTTAGGGA
>NZ_JAVJUO010000172.1:0-34587 GCF_040220555.1 Coleofasciculus sp. C1-SOL-03 | reverse complement strand
TGACCGACGTGCGCCCGTGTAAACTTAAGGTAGAAACCCCTACTTAATCAGAGATCCCCCCTAGCCCCCCTTTGAAAGGGGGGAACCAGAAATTAATCAAAGTCCCCCTTTTGAAGGGGGATTTAGGGGGATCTAAACTTCGAGCGCTAGTCATACAAAGTCTTAAGTTGACACGGATGACCGACGTGCGCCCGTGTAAACTTAAGGTAGAAACCCCTACTTAATCAGAGATCCCCCCTAGCCCCCCTTTGAAAGGGGGGAACCAGAAATTAATCAAAGTCCCCCTTTTGAAGGGGGATTTAGGGGGATCTAAACTTTGAGCGCTAGTTAGACAAAGTTTTAAGTTGACACCAATAACTGACGTGCGCCCTTTACCAACGTGCGCTTTTCCCCGTTCCCTGTTCCCCGTTCCCCGTTCCCCATCGTGCTGCATATCAAAAAACTCTGTAAATCCTACGGCGATCGCCCGGTTCTACAAAATCTCACCCTGCACATCCACCCCGGAGAAATTTACGGATTACTCGGACCCAATGGTGCCGGAAAAACCACCACAATTAATACTATCTGTAACTTACTCAAAGCCGACAGTGGCACAATCACAATTAATCACCAACCCGTCTCCGACGCCACCAAAAGCCTAATCGGAATTGCCCCCCAGGAAAACTTACTCTATAAAACCTTAACCTGTGCCGAAAACCTGCATTTTTTTGCTCGAATCTATGGCTTAAGTAAACGACAACGACAACAACACGTCCACGCCTGTTTAGACGCCGTTAACCTGTTAGATCGCGGTAGGTGTCCCGTTGAAACCTTAAGTGGGGGAATGCAGCGACGCTTAAATATAGCCGTCGCCCTAGTTCATCAGCCGAAACTGGTCATTTTAGACGAACCCACAACCGGTTTAGATATCGAAGCCCGATATGAAATTTGGGATTTGATTCGCCGTCTTCAACGTCAAGGATTAACAATTTTATTAACCACTCATTTACTCGATGAAGCCGAACGCCTGTGTCAACGGATTGGCATTCTCAAAGGGGGACAAATTATCGCCGAAGGGAATTTAGATACCCTGCGCCAACGGATTCCCGCCCAAGAAATTGTGATTATCCAAACACAAGAAGAAGAACGTGCGATCGCGCGGGCGGCAGAACTTGGTTTTACCCATCGACGCTACGGGAATGATTTAGCCTTTTGGTTACCCGAAGCGTTAGATTTAAAAGAAATAATTGATAAATTTGAGGGCATTTCCCTAGATTCAATCACGCGCCAACCTGTACGCTTAGAGCATATTTATATCGAAGTGACTCGATGAATGATTTTGGCAGGCAAAAGGCAGAATGAAAGCTATACATAGGGTACGGCAATGCCGTGTCCCTACCCAATCAATTATCCCTTCGGTTGTGTTAGGGGTACGATACCATCGTGCCCTAATCTAGTTGAATACCCTATTTCTTAACAAATGACAAATGACAAATGACAAATGACGAATGACAAATGACAAATGACAAATAACTAATCCAACTCTCGTCGCCCTTCCAACGCCCGCGCTAATGTCACCTCATCCGCATATTCCAAATCCCCACCCATGGGTAAACCAAAAGCAATCCGAGTCACCTTCGTAAATGGTTTCAACAGTTGACCAATATACAGCGTCGTCGTCTCCCCTTCCACACTCGGACCGATCGCTAAAATCACCTCTTGAATCTTCTGCTGGCTAACGCGGCGCACTAGTTGTTCAACATGCAATTGTTCCGGTCCAATTCCATCCATCGGAGAAATTACCCCACCAAGAACATGATAATTTCCCCGATACTCCCGTGTTTTCTCCAACGCAATCACATCACGGGAATCCGCCACCACACAAAGCGTTGTTTTATCCCGATTTGGATTACGACAGATATCACACACCGATTCAGCCGACAAGTGAAAGCAAACCTGACACAAGCCAACCTGCTTTTTCGCTTCAATTAAAGCCTGCGCCAAGGCTTTGACTTCATCCTCTGAGCGCTTAATAATATGTAAAGCCAATCGTTGAGCGGTTTTGGGACCGACTCCAGGTAAGCGTTGTAGTTGCTCGATCAGTCGAGCGAGGGGACGTGTGTAAGCCGTGGTTTTTCTCCCTGTCTGTAGCGTTTACCTTACCTAGGGTACACCAAGGCTAAGTTGATTTGCTCAAGTCTTACGTTTCAGGGTATCTGGCTGAATGAAAGTGAGAAAGGTGGGGAACAGTAATGGTTTGAAATTTTACACGGATGACGATTTAATGGCTTGGCGAAACGCTTTTGCTGCTTCCAACCGAGACGTTTGAGCCATCAACACACAACGGGTGAGCAGGTCAATACTTAGCGTTGCTAGTTCGGCAATTTCACTGCGGGTAATTTTTTCGTACTGATTATTCCGTAGGCGATAGAGGCTAAATAAACCGTCTTGCCAAAACCAAACTTCTGGCACTCCTAATGCCTGATATCGCTTCAGTTTGTTCGGATCACCACTGGTGACTACAACTTCAATAACGAGATCAGGAATGGGTTTGGATGAACCAAAACAGTAAGATTCATCGGCTTGAGCAGAAACGACTCCCTCTTGCTCTTGAGTCATCGCACCCGTGGGTTCAAATTCAATAGCATTGTCTAGGCAAAATAAGCCAATTAAAAAGCCAATGATCCGACTAAACATTTCATGTTCGCGTCCCGGCATAATAATTTCAATCGTGCTGTTATAGTAAGCTAGTCGAATACCCGGAGAGTTGGCAAAACCAGCCTGAATTAACTTAAATTGTTCCCAGGTAATGCTGGAATAGACAATATGTTGATCAGTGGAAGGTGGAGTAAGAAGGGGAGCTTGGGTCATAGACGTACCATCACCGGGCGCGGCATTGCATTATTTATGATAACGAAGGAAGGGTATTTTGCGGTTAAATAAGTACAGTCCCCAGGGAATCAGCACAATTGACTCAATTTGGGGTAAAGCAAGTTAACCTCTGTGATAAGAGCGATCGCGCATTGTAAATAATGATGGAACCGTCTCTCACTCAATTCGGTACTCAGATGTCCAACCTGACGGGCGTCCGGGCTATTATGAAGGATATTATTGAAACGTTACGATTAGGTCAGGGACAGGAGTTCATTAATCTTAGTGCAGGAAATCCGGTAATTTTGCCAGCGGTGGAACAACTGTGGCGAGACTGTACCGCCCAACTCTTGGCAAGTCCTGACTACGGAGAAGTGGTTTGCCGTTATGGGTCATCTCAAGGATACCAGCCCTTGATTGACGCGATCGCAAAAGATTTTAATCAGCGTTATGGCTTGAGACTGACGGAACGGAATATCTTAATTACTCCCGGTTCTCAATCCATTTACTTCTACGGCGCCAATGCCTTTGGCGGCTATACCCAAGCGGGGGAGTTAAAACAAATCGTTCTCCCCCTGAGTCCCGATTATACCGGGTATGGTGGCGTCAGCTTAACCCCAGAAGCCCTAATCGCCTATAAACCCAGCCTAGAGATTGACGAAGCGGCGCATCGCTACAAATACCGTCCCGACTTCAGTCAATTGAAAATCAACCAAAATACTGGATGTGTCATATTTTCTCGCCCCTGTAATCCCACAGGGAATGTTCTCACCGATAACGAAGTGCTAAAAATTGCCGAACTCGCCGCACCTAATCATATCCCAGTATTCATTGACTCCGCCTATGCACCGCCATTTCCGGCATTAAACTTTACCGAAATGACGCCAATTTTTGGTGATAATATTATCCATTGTCTGAGTTTATCCAAAGCCGGACTACCCGGAGAACGGATTGGCGTTGCTATTGGTAATCCGGATATGATTGAGATTTTGCAATCGTTCCAGACGAATCTCTGTATCCATTCCTCCCGCTACGGACAAGCCATTGCTGCACAGGCGATTAATTCTGGCGCATTGGCTGAGATTTCTGTTAATGTGATTCGTCCCTATTATCAGCACAAGTTTACCGTATTAGAAACAGCGCTAAACCAATTTATGCCCAAAGATTTACCCTGGTTTTTACATCGCGGTGAAGGTGCTATTTTTGCCTGGTTGTGGTTCAAGGATTTGCCAATCACCGATTGGGACTTGTATCAACAGTTAAAGCAAGTGGGGATAATCGTGGTTCCCGGAAACACCTTCTTCCCCGGATTACGGGACACCTGGGAACACCAGCATCAGTGTATTCGGATTAGTTTAACCGCAAGCGATCGCGAATTAGAAACCGCTATGCAACGATTAGTTCAGGTGACACAACAGGTGTATCAGCAAGCCGTGGTGGAGGTTTGATTGTGAGGAAAGTAGGGGCGGGTTTAGGGGATTTTGCCGATACCCAAGATCCCCGACTTCTTAGAGAAATCGGGGTTCTGACTGGAAACCGCTATAATACTAAGCAACCGTGAACACTATGAAACTAGGTAAACGTCGCATTGGTTTAGAACAAGAATTTTTCCTCGTAGAAGAAACGGGCAAATTTTCCAATCGTGCCGATGAATTCTTACAAAATTGTCGCCAAGAAGCCGAATCCATTGGATTAAATCCTGATTACTTTATGCCGGAATGGGTAAAGGGAATGATCGAAATTAATACCCCTCCCGCCCATACGCCCACCGAATTAGCCACAGCCTATCTAAAAAACTTACAACTCGGATTACAGGTGGGGAAAAAGATGGATTTGCGGCTTTATCCCCTATCCAGCTATCCCTTACATTTAATTCCCGTTATTCGGGATAAATTAAGCTATCATGTCCAAGTTCGCACCGTTGGCTACGACCGATTTTTGAATGCGGGTAAATGTACGGGTACTCATATCCATTTAGAAGTACCACCAGGAGTAATTGATTCCCGCGTTGGTGTCTCTTATAACAGCAGCGCCGCTGAACGCGAAGAACTCATTAATATTTATAATTTAGCCACCGCCTTAGATTCCGCCCTCATCGCCTTGGGACGCGCCTGTCCCTTTTATGAAGGAGAAGCCACGGGACTAGCCTATCATATTGTCCGCTATCGGGGAAGTGACCGATTTGGCTGGGAAGGCGTGTATACTCACTTACAATCTGTTGGCGGTTTAATGCCCTATGCCGATTCTGTGGAACAGTTAGTGGAGTTGCAATTTGAACGCTATTATGCATGGCTAACCGCGATGGATCAGGCGGGAGTTGAGCGGAAGTTGTTTACTGAAGGCAGCGGAAATTTACTGAAATCCGGTTGGAATCCGGTGCGACTCAATGCATTAGGAACAGTAGAATTACGGGGAATTGATAGTAATTATCCGGACGTAATTTTCACGATTATGAGATTAGTTTATAATGCCGCTCGGCGAGTTAGACAGGAAGGAATAACCGTTAGACCTGCTCAAGGCGCTCAGACCTTTGAGTTACGCGATGATTGGCTAATTGTGCCAGATTTTGACTATCTCAATGGTGAATTATTATTTGCGGCTGTGACGGAAGGAGTGAGGAGTTCTAAGGTTACGGCTTATCTGGATTCTATTTTAGAGTTTGCGATTGAAGATGGCAGTGAAGGGATTAATTACCTAGAAAAGTTGAAGTCAGATTGGGGTGACTATCAAACAACAGAAGCGGAAATTCTTCAAGAATTTGTTCCTGCAGGCGCTAAACTAGAAAAGGAAGAAGGGTTGCGGTTGGTGCGTGAAGCATGCGATGAGTTGGAAGCCCAGGTTTCATCATTTTCGCAAAAGTATTCTGTTTAGGTAAAATCGGGTTCAGGTTTAATGATAATCGGGGTAAAAATTAATGAATACTGAGTAAATCACCCCATGCAAGAGGAGGCGATTGAAATCGCTGCTACACAAACAAAGTCCGCCTGCGCGGACTAGGTTATAACAGGGGTAGCTAACCCGAATTTGGTATTAGTCCATTTTAATGGACTTTAGCTATAAGCCAAGAACTTGAGTTCTTGGCTTGTTTTAGCTTCGATTGAACAGTCAAATCTATTCCGCCATCCTCTTGGATATCGCCTGTACAATTCTCTCTAAAAGAAATAACGGATCAGTTTCGCGGCGTAAATTACTGATCTCAAACTGGGTGTGACACTCCTGATCTCCAAAAGTAATGATGAGAGTAGTAGATGTACCCAAGTGTCTTGAGAATTGTCATGAAAAGTGCCACATTAGAACGTTCAAAGGGACGCTTAAGTTCAGCCTCAAACCCGATAAAGCGGTTAATCCAAGGAGACTTCACGCAGCGGTTTGGTCGTTTCCTCATCTGTCGGAGAATATATAGTCTTCTCCAAGCTAGGCGACAGCGCCTAAATCCCGATTTCTATAAAAAACGCCTGAAGATTGCTTCCGATTCAATGTTTGACGGTGTTTCCCTAGATAAATGTGTCCAACAACTCCGTCATGAAGGAGTGGGATTTGGTCTGCATTTATCGCCGTCAATGGTAAAAGAAATCTATCAATATGCCATTCAAACACCTTGTATTGAACCTGAGTCTGACGACGAGTTTTTCATCGAAGAGGTAATTAGAAAGGGTCGCAGGCGAGGTGAGCATCCAGTGCTGCGTGCCTTGGTGCGTGATGCAATGGATTGCGAAGCCATTCAAAAAATTACCCAAGATCCGCTGCTGTTGCAAATCGTTAAGAACTATCTGGGGTATTGGCCCAATCAAATTACTCAGCATCTAACTTGGAGTTTAGTTTCAGATCTGTCCGAGCCGGAAATTAGACAGAGTTATCCACCTACAAACTTTCACTATGATATTGCTGGGTACAACTTCATGACCGCCTATTTTTATATCACCGATGTGAAGGCTGATTCGGGTGCTCATGTTATGATTAAAGGCTCTCATCAGAAAAAGCCACTTTACATGACCTTTTCTGCGGGTCGCCAGTCGGACAAGACGGTGCTTAATTATTACGGGCAAGACAATCAACTGATCATTGAAGGAGAAAGTGGATTTGGTTTTGTGCAAGACCCTTCTTGCATTCACCGAGTCATTTCTCCCGTTAAAGCAGATAGACTACTGCTGCAAATCCGGTATTCTTAGACCGTAGTGGACTGACACAGTTAAAATGGTGGAATAGGTTGGGTTCGTAGTAGGGGCTTTAGCCCTCTCCAGCTAGGCGGAGAGAGAACTAAAGTTCTCACTACAAACAACGTCCTATTTTAGTTGGGTTCGTAGTAGGGGCTTTAGCCCCTAATTGCATGGGTTTTCAAAAACAATGTATTTGGATTACAGAATCTCATTCCTCTAAAGCGTCTGGATCAGTCAAAGCAGCTTGCCACCAACTTAGTAAAGGATGGTTTTTACGTGGTAAATATCGCCCCTTGACCCGAATTGCTCTGAGTGCATCACGGAGTACTGAAGCATCAAGAGATACTTTCTCTGACCAATGCTTGATTATCTCTGGAGTTGATATAATTTGAAGCTGGGAGATCTCCCGTTGAATAAACGAGATTGCCTTCTTATCGTCGGTTGCTATTGCCCATCCTCGATGAACCGCGATCGCACAACAGGCAGATTCTCCATCATCGCCTAGTTCAAAAACATAGTTGACAAAAGATGTCTCCTCTGCTTCTGATTTAAAGTCCACCACAATCAGTAAACCCTGGGCAATGGCAACCTCAAACTGAGTCGCTCCCTCGTTCTCTTCATTCTCAAGGCGTTGCAGTGTCTTCAATTCACGCTCTCGCACAACTTGGGGAACTGCAACTTGAGCCGGAATAGCTTGCAAAATTTCCAAAAGATGACCTGATGCACTAAAGTTTAAGATGCAGCAGGCGTCAAGAAGAACGTGGGAGTGATCAATTTGCATACGTTAAGCTAACCTTCTGTCATTCCTGCCCTTGGCGTAAATCCAAATCAGTCGCTTCCTCCACCATTCCACTGGAATACTCTCGCAATACTTCGGCAAGGCGACGGGCTTCGAGGCGATCAACATGGAGAAAATTGGCGAAGCGCCCTTCAGTAATTAGCCCCTGATCGAATGCTTCAATGGCAAGATGTTGGTAATGGACTGGCATCCTATCAGTACGTTGGGGGATTTCTTCTAAGCCAAGTTCTTCCTGTACCTTTCTGACTTTCAATCCGCGATACGTCCTATCGGACACGCTGACGCGATCGCTTAATCGATCCCACGTTCCAGATGGCAGCAGTTCCATCTCCTCTAACCGATAAATTAGCGCTTGCACAGATACGCCGTAGTAATGAGCCAACGTAAATAAATTGGTGGGAGTGAACTTACCATTGGCGCGAGACATATAGTGGAACCGTTTAAGCAAACCACTCGTCGGCATCAGGAAATATTTGGGGAAGGCTTCAGCGAGTCGTTCGCTTTCCGGCATTCTCTTGTACTGTCCCTCAAAATCAAGTACAGGCTTGCGTCGATGAGCAAGAAAATGAAGATATCCATGAGCTAATGACCAACGTCGTCGTTCTTCGGGATGATCAGCATTAATTGCCATGCAGCCACCCCGTTGCTCGTCGTAACTATAGAGTTCTGAGTATTTTGGTGGCATTTTTAAGTAAAAGATACGGAGTCCTACACTCTGCTCTAAGATGTCTCGAAGCAGAGGAATGGGACCATCTCCAAGACCGAGGCGTTGACGTTCTTCAACGGCAATACTCTCCGCCGCCCGCTCTATAGGCATACCACTCAGATGGTACTCACGAGGATAGTTTCGCGGGAGTGGTGCATCCATAATTTCTTCAAGTTCCAGGTAATTCTGGCACAACTCCTCTAGGAGTCGAATGACAGGTTCAATCTGCAACTCTTCTACTTGATTGCGTCGGTAGGCAGCTCGGAATTGAACCTCCAACGGTTGGATCACGGGACGGGGGCGCACAAAGTCGCTGACGGCTCGTCCGTAAGCACGGGCAAGCTTGATCAGTTCTGTTGGCTTAAGACGGCGCTCTCCTTTCTCGATCGCAACCATCGTTGTACGCGCTGCATCGATGACGTTAGCCGCATCCGCTTGGGTCATGCCACACTGATTACGCGCTTGTTGAAGGAGTTCCCCCAATCTCCGGGTATCAATTTTGTCAAGGATGTTGTTCGTCATGGCAAGACTCCCTCAACGGTGTGGAGTGACAGATTTGATGAAGTTAGATCATTAATCTAACAATGTCAATCATTAAGTTGCATTTTTGGCTTCTAATGTCAGGTTGGGGCGGTGGCAATTAACGGCGGATCAACCCAGGAGCGCGATCGCTCTTTCAAGGCATTCACAATATATACTTACGCAAAGACTCTATTTGTAGGGTGTGTTAGCGTAGCGTAACGCACCGCAAGCCGCTGAAAAAATTGTCACTTATGGAGTTAACGATGAGTGAAGCTGTTTTAAATGAGAGAGAAGCAACGAAAACTCATATTGTGCATTTGTTAGATGAGATAAAATTAGCCGATCAGAATACTCAAAGAGAACGAAAAGAAATTGTGGCTAATTTTCGTCCATCTAATGAAGAGTTTTCTCTGTTAGAGGAAGTTGAACTGTTAACGGTCACTCTCCGGGGTTATGCCAATCAAATTCAGGCGCAAGGGGGGATTCTAAATGAAACCAATGCAATTGATCAATTGCGAGAAATGCGATTTTTTAGAATACCTGTTATCGTCCAGTTTTATTTTGGCAGTAATGGCAAGTATGAGCAAATGAAGGGTTATATTAGAAGGTTAGATTACTTGCGTTTATTGATGTTGGAATATTTGCAGAATGAGCCGAGCAATTAAAATTTCGGAAAATGTTTATCAAGGTTGACTTCTGTTCCATTAACAACTAGCGTGGGAAAAGCGGAAAGCATCAGGTGGAACGGGAGGCGATCGCTCTTGGAGTACATTCACTATTTAATGATTGAGAGCGAGACCCTTTTTGGTCGCCTGATCTCGTAACCAATTAATCCTATAATCACTTTGTCACAGATGCGGCGATCGCATCCCTCAAATCAGGTCAGCCTGTGATTCCAGTGCGACTGGATGTGATTCACCAGCGCTGGGCAATTCGGTTGGCAAGGTAGGGCGATTGTAAAAAATTTCCCAAAAATTCGGCACAGCGATCGCATAGGTTGTACATTGAAAGCTCTGAGGCTAGGGAGAGTTCATGGCTAGAAAGAAACCAGAGCAAAGACCCATTGAACAATACAGGCACAAAAACGAGCAACGAGTCAATAACCCACCCATTGGGTTAGTTACCCCTGACACTGATCCAGATATGGGTAGCAAAGAGTATGCCTATGATCCCCATCTTGACCCACAGTTGGTTTGGGCTGGCAAAGCGGAACATACCAGTTTTGAAGTGCCTACCGTATCACTGCATGTTCATGAACGCATCGATCCCCGTAGTATCGTTGAAGCGGTGCGGAAGCAGAAGCATCAGGAAGCCATACAGTTATCACTATTTCAAGAACCAGAGGAAAATCCCCCGATTCGGGAGGCGATCGAGTTTTATAAGCATAAGCACAATTGGACAAATCGGTTGGTTGCTGGAGATTCTCTTCTAGTCATGAATTCTCTACTGGAAAAAGAGGGAATGGCGGGACAGGTGCAGATGATTTACATTGATCCGCCTTATGGGATTAAGTATGGCTCTAATTTTCAGCCGTTTGTGAATAAGCGGGATGTTAGAGATGGTAAGGATGAGGACTTGACTCAAGAACCGGAAATGATTAAAGCATTTCGGGATACTTGGGAGTTGGGGATTCATTCGTATTTGACTTATTTGCGCGATCGGTTGTTGTTGGCGCGAGAGTTGCTGTCAGAGAGTGGTAGTGTTTTTGTACAGATTGGCGATGAAAATGTGCATCATGTCAGGGAATTGATGGATGAGGTATTTGGCAAAGCAAATTTTGTGGCAACCATTAACTTTAAAACAATGATGCCTTTGGAGTCTGGCCAGATAAATTCGGTTTTTGATTATTTATGTTGGTATGCCTACGATAAAAATCTTTTAAAATATAGAAATTTATTTACACCTAAAAATGTGGGTTCTGGTTCTGAGTTTGTCTTTGTTGATGAGGCTGATGGTAGCTACAGGAGACTAACGGCAGAAGAAATAAATGCTTTTGATGAGATAGCACGCAAATATAAAGTTTTCAAGCGTTCAGACTTAGCGTCTTCAGGCTATACTCCCTCATGCACTTTTCCGATTGAGTTTGAAGGTAAAATTTTTGAGACAAAACGAGGAAAAAGTTGGAGGACAAATCCTGGAGGTATTCAAGCTCTGAAGATGTACAATAGGCTTTTTGTTTTGGGAAAAAAGCTCTACTACAAAATGTACTTACAGGACTTTGGTTACACATCACTGTTAAATTCTTGGCAGGACACGATTGAATTTGGAAGTCGAAGTTATGTAGTTCAAACAACACCTACTGTTGTCCAACGATGCCTCCTTATGACTACAGATCCAGGTGATCTCGTTCTAGATCCTACCTGTGGTGCTGGTACTACTGCCTACGTTGCTGAACAGTGGGGACGCAGATGGATTACCTGCGATACGTCACGAGTGGCGATTACATTAGCCAAGCAACGATTGATGACAGCCGTATTTGATTATTACAAATTGACACATCCAGAAGAAGGAGTTGGCGGAGGATTTAATTACAAAACAGTTCCTCACATTACACTTAAATCTATTGCCAACAATCCCGAAATTCGGGAAGGCATGACGCCAGTAGAAATTGATCAAGCAATTCAGAAATACGCTGCCACAGAGACACTTTATGATCAGCCTCTTATAGACAAATCAAAAGTCAGGGTAACTGGTCCCTTTACCGTTGAAGCCGTACCTGCTCCTGTCGTAACACCAATTGATGAGATTGAGAACAATCAGCAGCCTGCGGATGAATCTATTGCTCGTTCTGGTGAAACTCTGCGACAAGCTGAATGGCGAGATGAACTGTTCAAAACTGGCATTCGGGGTAAAAATAATCAGTACATTCTGTTTTCGCGGGTAGAACCCCTACCGGGTACTCGTTGGCTTCATGCTGATGCTGAAACCAAACTGAATGACCGAGGCGCTAACACAGTTAAAGAAAGTGGTGGCACTTACGGTCAACCCATGAGGGCTGTTGTTTCTTTTGGTTCAGAACACAAACCCTTAGAGCAACGGCAGGTAGAGATGGCGATTCAGGAAGCTCAAACCCTTGTACCTAGACCCAAACTCGTTATCTTTGCAGCCTTTCAATTTGACCCTGAAGCGGCAAAAGACATTGATGAAACCAACTGGTCCGGGATTACCCTACTCAAGGTACAGATGAATGCTGACCTATTAACAGAAGACTTGAAGAAAAAACGCGCTAGCAATGAAAGCTTCTGGCTTATCGGTCAACCGGATGTCGCTCTCCGCCGGATTACTTGGGGTGAAAATACAGGGAAGTGGGAAGTTGAAGTATATGGTTTCGACTACTACAACACGAAAACGGGCAACATTGAATCGGGCAGTGTCGAAAAAATTGCCATCTGGATGCTCGATACCGATTATGACGGTAGAAGTCTCTTTCCTCGGCAGGTTTTCTTCCCAATGGCAGGAGCAAAAGATGGCTGGTCTCGCCTTGCCAAAAATCTAAAAGCTGAGATTGATGAAGATTTAATTGAGTCTTATCAAGGCACAGTATCGCTACCCTTTGAAATGGGAGATTATCAACAAATTGCCGTCAAGATAGTGGATGATCGGGGTATCGAATCCTTAAAGATCATTCGCCTAACCTAGAGCAACGTAACCCGGTAAGAGTATATAGATGCTGACCCGAATCAAATTAAAAAATTTTCGTGCCTTCCGAGAGGAAATTGATGTGCGTATTCGACCGATCACCATTCTGATTGGTCGCAACAGTGCGGGAAAATCGACACTCATTAAATTTTTGCTAATGCTTCAGCAAACCCTTGAGTCCAGTGAAGCTGGCTTTTTTGTTACAGAGGGACGACATGCTACACTTGGCACATTCCAGGATTTGAAAAATTCGATGTCTCGCAGTAATTCATTTCAATTTACGCTAGAGATTGAAACCAATGATTTACCTGAACCTGCTATTCAGCAAATTAGAGAAGAATTACAACAAAGTAAACCAATAGAGAATTTAGAAGGCACGAGTGTTGATTTAAACGTCAATTTACGAACATCCTCTACCATTTCCACTCAGGATGCACTGGAACAAGAGACTAGTATCAGAGTTTCTGCGGAGATCCCCGCGAGAGAGTTGCTAGCGCAGTTTTCTATTGTGGGAAGTATTCCCTATAGCAAAAGCCCCAGAGGAAAACATTCCGTTACCTGTAATATTGGCGGCAATAAAATCTTCAAAAAGCAAGAGAATAATATTCGGAGAACCAGGTTCCTGACCTTTCCATTACCCAATAGCCCAGTTGATATTCTGAAATCCGCGTTTGATAATCTTTATTTAGATGGTATACGTCGTGAAATAATATCGATGCGTCATCTTTCCCCAATACGGGAAGAGTCACAAAGAAGCGTCATTTTGGGAAGTCCGCCTCCAGATGATGTGGGTCATCGGGGCGAATATGCGATGCCTCACCTACAAAGACTTCTTAGTGAAGAACGGGGTCAAAGATCTGAGTTTGTTTTGCAGCAAATGGAATCAGTGGTTGACATTGAAGAAGTCCGATTTGAACCGCGTGTAAAAGGGTTTATCCCCGAATTTTGTGCCAAGAATAAGCTGACTGGTGCAGAGGCTTACCTGGCTGATTTTGGTTTTGGTGTCAGTCAATGCATTCCTATTTTTGTACAGGGAGCTTTACTCAACCGGGGACAACTGCTAATCGTTGAACAACCGGAAGCTCAAATTCATCCTACGGCTCAGTTGGCAATGGGTTCTTTCTTTGCCGATTTATGGAATCAGCGTCGGGTGCCATCACTTATCGAAACCCATAGTGCAAATCTTATGCTTCGCCTGCGTCGTCTAGTTGCTCATCAGCAATTAAATCCTGATCATGTATCTGTAGCGTATTTCCACACTGAAGATCAGGTGGTAAATGTTAAAAACTTAGATATCAAACCTGATGGCAGTTTAGAAAAGGGGTTGCCAATGGAGTTTTTTGGAGCTGATATTATAGAAGCACTAGAATTATAATTAACTTGATATTAATTTAGAGTTTATTATGAGTTGTTCAATAGATGAGTTAGAATCAAAAGTTCGTTTTAGCCATGTCAGAAAATAATAAATCATCTTTAATTGTGATTGATACCAATATATTTGAGCATCTACTCTATGAACCCAAAAATATAGTTCTGGGTGACTGGCAAGCCAAAACCGAAGAAAAACATATTAATCGACTACTCAAGTTTCTACAGAAACAAGATTACAGGCTCTGCCTTGATCAGGGCAAACGGATTAAAAATGAATACAAGCATAGATTGAATTCAAGAATTAGCCAGTCTGACGATGAAGGAGATGAAATCCAAATTTTGAGATACTGGCTCCTTTTCAATGACCATCATTATGTTGATTCCAAAATTAACTTACCCTTAGATAAAGCCCTCAAAACCATAATTCTGAATGATGATAATCAACCAGAAACCACAGACTGTATCTTTGTGCATACAGCAGCGCTTAGCTTATGTGACTTAGTGACAAATGATAGTGATTATACCCTCTCAGACGATCAGAAAAAAAGAGGTGACAGGAAAAGGAGCCGATCTGATAAAAACAAAAGAAAGAGACGGCAAAAACATAGTAAACTAAAAAGTGATGCCCCGAACCTACCCAGTAGAATTGAACGGATCAAGGAAGCAATCAGGATAAACCTCGATCATGAAGCAACGGACATTCTTACCTCGTTGCAAGCCCATGAGATTTACCTTTACCGCTCTTGACATAACTCGAATTAAGGGAGATATCGATGATGTCTAAAAACAAAATTGACCAACTTATTATAAACTCTCCCTATGAAGAGCCGAAAGAGTATTGGAAATACGATCGCCAAACTCGCCTCTTTAGCCGTGTCCCAGGTAGACGACCCGCAGGCTACATCATCGCTTCAGAACGCTCCCAATCCTTCGATGATCCTGGCAAATTCGTTGAAATCCCCCTGGTCAACCAAATCCGTGATCGCGTCAAAGCATGGCGTGAGGAGGGTTATCCTGGTGTTACAGGCATCACTAAACGCCTATTAGAACACTGGTACAACCCAGAAGAGCGAGACTACCCTTTCTTCTTTTGCCAATTAGAAGCCATTGAAACACTAATCTGGCTGACTGAATCACCCCCAGCTCATCGAGTCGGGATAGACATTCCCTCCGATGGTGGAGAGTTCAAACGCCTCTGCTGCAAAATGGCGACGGGTTCTGGCAAAACGATTGTGATGGCAATGCTGATAGCTTGGCAGATTATTAACAAAGCCACCTATCCCCAAGATACTCGCTTTTCTAAATTCATCTTTGTCGTTGCGCCCGGGCTAACCATTAAAAACCGCCTGCAGGTTTTGATTCCTTCTGCTGAAAATAACTACTACGAAATTTTTAACATCGTTCCTCTTGGCTTATTTGATAAACTGCGCCAGGGCAAAATTCTGATTCATAACTGGCACGCCCTTAACTGGGAAACCGAAGAACAGATAGCCAAAAAGAAGAGTGTAGATAAGCGCGGCGCTAAGAGTAATGAAGCCTATGCCCAGGAAGTGCTAGGTGAACTGAAAAATGCTAAGAACATTGTTGTTATTAACGATGAAGCTCATCACGCATGGCGCATTCCCGCTGAATCTAAAGTGAAAGGGGTCAGAAAAGATGAACTCGAAGAAGCAACAAAATGGGTTGGCGGACTAGATCGGATTCATTCCAGCAGAAGTATTCTAAGTTGCTTTGATTTTTCTGCCACTCCTTTTGCTCCCTCTGGCAAAAAAAGCTCGGAAGAAGCCCTTTTCAGTTGGATTGTGAGTGACTTTGGATTGAATGATGCGATCGAATCGGGTCTAGTAAAAACTCCCCGTGTTGTTATTCGAGATGATGGCAAACTAAACAAAGACTATAAATCTCGCCTCTATCACCTTTACACAGACTCTGAGGTTAAGGATGATGTAAACCGCAGGGCAAAGTCCAATGAGTCTCTTCCAGATCTCCTTAACAATGGCTACTATCTATTAGGACAAGATTGGCTGGAAACTGCCAAACGGTGGAAACAGGCTGGACACACCATTCCTCCGGTGATGATTTCCGTTGCTAACCGCACCGAAACGGCTGCCCGAATTAAGTACGCCTTTGACCACAAAAAAATTCATATCGAAGAACTCTGTATTCCCGAACGAACCCTGCATATCGATTCTAAAGTTCTAGGAATAGCAGAGTCCCAAGAAGATAACATTGAACTGCGAGAGCCTATTCAAGATACCAGTGAAGATGAGATCACAGATGATGAACCCATCCGCAAACTCTCCAAAAAAGAGCAAGCCGAGTTGTTGCGGCAAACTGTTGATACAGTAGGACAAGTGGGCAAACCGGGTGAACAAATCCAGAACGTTATCTCTGTTGGGATGCTTTCTGAAGGATGGGATGCCAAAACTGTGACCCACATTATGGGTATTCGTGCCTTTAGCAGCCAGCTCCTGTGTGAACAGGTTGTCGGTAGGGGTTTACGAAGAACAACTTATGAAATTAATCCGGACACAAACTTACTTGAACCTGAATACGTCAACATTTTTGGTGTACCGTTTACATTCCTCCCCCATGAATCAAATGACGGTACTCCACCACCTCCTCCTTCTCCCAAAACAGAAATCAAACCCGTTCCTGAAAAACAACAGTTTGAGATTAGCTTTCCAAACATCATTCGGATTGATTACGTCTATAAGCCAGAACTAAAACTTGATATGAGGCGGGTAGAGTCTCTTGAATTAAATGCATTTGATGTAAGTACTTTGGCAGAATTAGCTCCTCTGGTAGATGGCAAGCCTGATGTGACCAAGATTAAGGAAATTAACCTAGAAGATTTGGGTCGATATCGCCGGATGCAAACAAATACCTTTGAGGCAGCCAGGGATGTTTTCGATCAGATGAAACCTGATTGGAAGGGTAGTAAGGAATACCTGCTTGCCCGATTAATTCAGTTGGTCGAGCAGTTTATCCACTCGGATCGAATTAAAATTTATCCTCCACCTTTAAATCAAGATGAAATTAAGCGTCGCCTCATTATCACTCTTAACTTAAGAAAAATTGTCCAACATATCTGGAGTGCAATATATTATGAAAACACAGAGAAAATTGTTCCCGTTTTCGATCAGGAGAATCCCATCCGATCTACGGCTGATATGCGAACTTGGTACACAGGCAAGCCCTGTGAGTATACTCGGAAGTCTCATATCAACTGCTGCACTTTTGATAGCACCTGGGAAGCTAGTGAAGCATTCGAGCTAGATCGAAATTCTCATGTAGACGCCTGGGTCAAAAATGACCACCTAGGTTTTGATATTTTCTACATATTTGAAGGGGTTATCCGCAAATATCGACCTGATTTCATTATTCGCTTAAAAACGGGTAGTTTTTTAATTCTCGAAACTAAGGGTAACATCACTCAGAAAGATGAAGTCAAGCGTGGATTTCTAGAGCAGTGGATTCAAGCTGTTAACCAGCATGGAGGCTTTGGTTATTGGCAACATGACATATCAAGAAGTCCGGCTGATCTGAAGATGATTTTGGATAGAGCCGTATCTCGCTAACGAGAGTTATTTGGGAATTATAGGATCTTACCCTTACTCTCCAATAAGAGCTAACTGTAGATAGACGCACGATCGCGATCGCACTCTCTATCCTGTGATCGTAAGTTTCCTCTATTCCTTATGTCTCAATCACCTGACCAGAGTTATCGCCGTAAAGAAATCCTTCGCGGTGTTCTGGCGGTGTGTATCATCATCGTCGGTATCACCCATTTCCTGAAACCAGAACAATATGCCCGCATCGTTCCGCCACCCTTTCCGCCCTTGACATCCGTCTATGTGAGCGGATTCTTCGAGATTCTCGGCGGTATTGGCTTAATGATTCCATTTATTAGCGTCGCCGCCGCCTGGGGACTGATTGCTCTGTTTATTGCGGTGTTTCCTGCCAATATCTACATGACACTGAACAATATCAAGATTGAAGGAATTCCCCACAGTCAATTGTTCTATTGGATTCGGCTACCCTTTCAAGCCGTGTTAATTGCTTGGGCTTATTGGTATACTCGCCACCCGGAAAAACAAGCTGGCGCATCAGTCTTGGCTGAAAAAATTAAGCCTTTGATTAATCGATAATGATAGAAACCCTTCCCCTGGACAACCGCCATCCCCCGTGGCTTGACCGCCGCCAATTTCCGTTCACGTCTCGCTTTCTTGAGATTGAAGGTCATCGGGTTCACTATGTTGATGAAGGCAGTGGTGCTACCCTTTTATTCTTGCACGGGAATCCTACGTGGTCTTTTGTCTATCGCCATATTATTGCTGACTTAAAAACGGATTTTCGCTGTGTTACTGTTGATTATCCAGGGTTTGGACTTTCTGTCGCGGCGGCGGGATATGGTTTCACTCCCAAGGAACATTCACGGGTTATCGAGGAGTTTGTTAACCAACTTGATTTAAAAGAGATTATTTTGTTTGTCCACGATTGGGGTGGACCCATTGGTTTGGATGTGGCGGGACGACAACCGCAGCGTTTCCGGGGGTTTGCGATCGCGAATACCTTCGCTTGGTCTGTTGATGATAACCTACTCTTAGCAGGGTTTTCCCAATTCTTTGGTGGTGCGCTGGGTGGCGTCTTGATTCGCCGTTTCAACGCTTTTGTTAATTGGATCATTCCGGTAGGAATTCAGCGCCAGCGTTGCGATCGCGTCCTTATGCACCATTATCGCGCCCCCTTTCCAACGCCAAGTTCGAGAGAACCGACTCATATTTTTGCTAGAGAGATTCTCAAAAGTGGTTCATTTCTGCAACAGGTTAGCCAAGGTCTCTGTCATTTGGTCGATAAGCCAGCGTTGATTTTGTGGGGCGATCGTGATCCAGCGTTTCGGGCGAGTCAGTGTTTGCGTTTTCAGCAGGTTTTTCCGAAGTCTAAAACGGTTATTCTTTCAGGTGCGGGTCATTTTGTGCAGGAAGATGCGGCTAGGCAAATTGTTGAGGAGTTGCGTTGGTTATTTAAGCTGTTCGGCATTTAAATCTTAAGGTCAATAATGACGAAATCATGGTAGTGCGAGCATCTTGCTCGCTACTAATATAGCGGTACTAAGATAGGTTAGGACATTCTTGACTGTTCCCTGTTCCCTGTTCCCTCTTGGACTAACTGATGTCCTAACGTATCCTCGTAGTGCTATACTTGGTATTACTTTCGGTGTTTGTCGTAAACGATGCGAACATTTGAGGCGCTAAAGCGCAACTACAAGCGAACTTACAAGCCTAATTTCTGCTGTAATGATTCTCGCATAATTCCAACAGGTGGTGTTTGTTTTAACCAAATTTCTAAGGCGGCTGCACCTTGTTGGACTAACATTTCTAAGCCGTCGATGGGATTCGCGCCTTGTTGTTTGGCTTGTTGGAGAAATTTGGTGGGATTGGGGGTGTAAATTAAATCATAGGCGATCGCACCTTTGGGTAATCCTTGCATTGTCTGTTCATCGACAGGGGATTGATCGACATGAGGATGCATCCCGACAGGGGTTGTATTTACCAGTAAATCGGCTTGTTGTAGTAATTTAGGCATTTCCTCCCAGGGATACGCCTGGAGAATCGGAGATAGGGGAGTATTTGCCCAACTTTGCTGAAACTGATTTAGTTTATCCGGATTGCGACCGACAACCCAAATCTCTGGACACCCTAACTGCATACAACCCACGATAACGGCGCGTGCTGCACCACCATAGCCTAATACTACCGCCTTGGTTTTATGCCAATCTCGCGGATATTGGTTCAGGGGGGCGATAAACCCTAAGACATCGGTATTTGTCCCACTCCAGCCTTTATCGGTACGCCAAACGGTGTTCACTGCACCCACCAGTTGGGCGATATCGGATACCTCGGCTAAGAGGGGGATAATGGCTTGCTTATGGGGAATCGTGATATTGAAGCCTTGCAACCCGATCGCCGCAAACCCCGCCACGGCGACAGCTAAATCCTCTGGTTTGACGGGGAGAGGGAGATAGACATAATCCACACCCAACTGTGCGATCGCGCGATTGTGCATAATTGGTGATAGAGAATGCTCCACCGGATGACCAATTACGCCTAAGAGTTTCGTTGTCCCTGTAATCTGTTGCATTGTGCTATTTTAGCAGGACAGGGGATGAGGTTAATCACCAATCAATCCTCTTTTCCGACGATTGAATTAGCTGGGGTAGTCCCACCAAACCGAAATAATACCACCAATGATACTATTATTTCAGATTAATCTGTTCCCAGTTACCAATGAATCGTTCAATTCAATAATTTTCTGATATGCTGCGAAAATTTCTTATCCTTTTCATGTCTTTGGCATTGTGTCTAACCACCCTAGCTTGTGGTTCGCCTTCCGTCGCCCAAAGCCCAAATCAGACGGTCAATGTTACCTCAAATGTCCAGCAGTTCCCTGATGGGAAATATCCGGTTCAACAAGCCACTTACGATGATGTTAGTGGTGAATATAGCCTGATGTTGCTGAATACCCCACCCGGTACACCCCCTGTGTTTCGTAGTCCAGATTTGCGCTTAGCCCGTCTCACCGATGAGGAACTATCAGCGGGTGAAAAAACATACTTGCAGATCGAAAATGGTCAAGCCGATATGCACTTAAGTGAGGACTTTCGGATTGAATATGTGCATAACGTTACCGAAACCCAAACGAATCCGCAAACAGGTCAACCGGAAACGGTAATTGTGCGGCGGGAATCCAGTTTTTGGACACCATTTGCAGGGGCTATGGCGGGTCAAGCCTTGGGAAGTTTATTATTTCGACCCAGCTATTATGTACCTCCGGTTTACCATGGTGGAATTATGACTGGATATGGTGGATATGGAAGCACCTACTCCCAAGCGGTAGACCGCTATCAAGCCCGTCATAATCAACCGCCACCTGCGGTTAAAAATCGTCAAACCTTCCGCAGTACAGGTCAATTAAGACGTTCCTCTAATTCATCATCAACGGCTCGAAAAAATCGCCAAAAAGGTAATCGGGCGACAGGTTCAGGTTTCGGTTCTAGTAATTTACGCCGTTCTAATAAATCCAGTTCGACACGGATGAATCGTTCCAGCCGTTTTGGTAGCAGTTTTGGCAGCCGTCGGCGTTCAATGGGAAGAAGACGGCGTTAGTCATTCGTCATTCGTCATTCGTCATTTGTCCTTTGTCCTTTGTCCTTCTTCTTATGTCTTATGTAGGGGCGGGTTTAGGAAATCAATCGTAGGGGCGGGTTTAGGAAATCAATTCCGCTAGTCACCAATAACGGAAAAACAAAACCCGCCCTCCCCACCGATAGCTATGCCCTACAGTCAATTTACAACTATTGGTAAAGTCAAAGAAGCATTTAATTTAACCACAGCCGAAGGGATTCACTTTTTACCAGATATTGAACCCATTCAACCATCCCAAACCCTGATATCCTTTTTAGAAGAAAGTTTACCTTTAGCAGCATCAGCTAGTGAAAAAGCGCGTTCGGAAGGCATTATTTACCCGGTTTTGCTGGAAGTTCGGCGCATCCTGCAACGGCGGGTCAGCTTATTTTCCGGGGAGGATTTCACCGTTGATGAATCCCTTGGACTGAATGGACGGTGTGATTTTCTCTTGAGTCGTTCCGAGGAACTTCTGGAAATTGAAGCGCCAGTCTTGATTATTATCGAGGCAAAAAAAGCGGATTTGAGAACAGGATTTGGGCAATGTATTGCTGAAATGGTTGCCGCACAGCGATTTAATCAGGCAAAACAAACACCTATTTCCACGATTTATGGTGCGGTTAGTAGTGGCACTCAATGGCGATTTTTGAAGCTAGAAGGACAAGCCGTAACCATTGATTTAATTGATTATCCTCTGCCACCTGTAGAGCAAATTTTAGGGTTTTTAGTGTGGATGATACAGGAAGCTGGGTGAGCCATGTTCCAGACGTGTCATGGCATGTTTGGAAAGTAGTCAAATTAGTATAAGCTTGGCTAGATTTATTTATTTTTGGTAAACCTATAGCGCCTGTTAATCATCCTGCTGTAATTCCTGTCTAATCCTGATTACCTGTTCTTTCAATTCCGGCAATCTCTGTTGTGCCGTTTTCCATAAAATGTTGACATCTGCTCCCCAATACTCATGCACTAACTTATCTCGCATTCCGGCAATATTTTTCCAGGGAATCTCAGGATACTGACTTCTAATAGAGTCGGGAATATTTTTAACCGCCTCCCCGATAATTTCCATCGCCTTTTCGACCGCAAAAATCTTCTCCTCATTTTGGGCAAAATCCTCAAATCTTACCCCTAACAGGAATCGTTCAACCGATCCAATTGCCTCTAAAATATCCTCAATAAAATCGTCTAAGTCTCGTTTAGTCATACATAAACAACTTCTGACAAAATTCGCTCTTTTAGTCTGGGTTTTAATCCATTTTTCGTTATTACATCAACTTTAATGCCCAGATTATCGCTGAGATAGTGTTCAAGATCAATTAATTCAATTAAATCCGGTGCTTCCGTATAATCAACTAACACATCAACATCACTGTCTTCATTTTGCTCTCCTCTCACATAAGAGCCAAAAATGCCCAATTCGCTTAACCAATTATATTTTTGCCGAAGGATTGGTTTATTTCTATTAAAAAAAGCTTGGACTTCTGCAAGTGTTTTCATGCTACAAATATTTTAACTGTGTGGGTTTACTGCGTCAACAAAACCGAAACCTATTCCACCATTTTAATCCAATTGCCCTTTGCCGATTGGGTTTTGCGATCGCTCTACCCAATCTACTATAATTCATCATTCAGAAATACTTGATAATCGCCTCCCAAGGCTTCGACAATAGTACGGGTATTGGTAATCAACATTTTCACATAAGTATCCGCTTCACTTCCGGGTGCGCCTAGGGAATCAGAATAGAGTTCGGATGGGGCTAATTTAACCCCCGCTTCTTCCGCAACGGTTTCAATTAAAGCGGGGTTAATCGTGGTTTCAGCAAAAATAGCGGGAACGCCTGCTTCTTTCACCGCATCAGATAGAGTTTTCACAGTTTGGGCGCTGGGTTGTTCTTCAGTGCTAATTCCGATTAGCGTGCCAATCACTTCTAATCCATAAGCCTGAGCATAATATTGAAAGGCGTCATGGGTGGTGACAAGTTTACGCTGATTCGCAGGGATGGTTTGAATCTGCTGCGTAATCCAGGTATCCACCTGTTCTAATTCCGCCGTGAGTTGGGCGGCGTTGGCGGTAAATTCGTCTTTGTCTTCCGGTGAAAGTTCAATTAAGCGATCGCGTATGGCATTCACCATTTTAATCCCATGCTCTGCATCTCCCCAAACATGAGGATCGGGTTCGGTTTCTCCCTGATATTCAAAGTCTAATGAGGTGACAACTTCGCCAACGGCAAAGGTTTTGGCATTTACTCCCGCCGATTGCATCAGTTTAATCAGTGCAGGTTCTAAGTTATACCCGTTGTAGAGAATCAAATCGGCTTGTTCTAAGGCAATGGTATCAGCAGGTACGGGTTCGTAAACGTGCGGATCAGCACCAGGTTTCAGGATTCCGGTTAACTCGATCTCATCTCCCCCCACTTGTTCGGTCCAGTCGGCAATAATGGTACTGGTAGCGACAACGTTGGGTTTATCCTCTGCATCGGTTCCGGAGAGATTCGGATTTGTCACCTCACAGCCACTCAGCCAAAGTCCCAGCATCACCCCAGCTAGTGCAAGAAGGCAGGAGGCAGGAGGCAGGAGGCAGAAGGGGAGAAGGCTTATACAATAAGACTTTGCACGTTTTTTAACTAGAGAGTTACTTCCGCCGCGCTGGTCTAGAATCTTCCATCGGGAAAGTTTCGGGAAATTAATTTTACCCTTCCCCCTAATAAGGGCGGGTTGAGTCAAGGTATTGGTGTGTTGGGTAACGTTATCAGTCAAACCCGCCCCTACACCTGTACACCCCTGCAACTGAGTTCTACCCTGCGAGTGAGTTATTCCGGTCATTGAGTTTATATAGTGGTTTTCATATTGTTTTCATTTTTAAATGTACAATATTCTCATAATTGTTTCATTTTCCCCAATCTGCCCGGTTTAATCATGTCAACGCTTATCTTTAAAAGAAACGACTCCAACCCCCAAAGCCCAGCTATTACCCACCAGGAACCCATACGGATTGGGCATCTCAGCGTGCAGTATCGCTTTGTAGAGGCGCTAAAAGATATCACCTGTCAGATTCAACCGGGGCGACTGACGGGAATTATTGGTCCCAATGGCGCGGGGAAAAGTACGCTAATGAAAGCGATGCTGGGGTTAGTGCAGACAAACTGTGGTACGGCGATGTATCAGGGGAAACCGATGATGGATCAGTTAAACAGGATCGCCTATGTACCCCAGCGATCGCAGATTGATTGGACATACCCTGCAACCGTGTGGGATGTGGTATTAATGGGGCGGATACGTAAGACAGGATGGTTTCGGCGTTTCTCCACCGTATCCCGACGCATCGCCGCCCAGTCGTTAGCGCGGGTGGGGATGAGTGACTTTCGCGATCGCCCGATTGGACAATTATCGGGGGGACAACAGCAGCGCGTTTTTCTCGCCAAAGCATTAGCTGAAGAAGCAGATATTTTCTGTTTTGATGAACCTATGGCGGGAATTGATAAAAAAACCGAAGCCGTTATTTTTGAGATTCTCCACGAATTAGCCGATTCCGGGAAAACCGTGTTAGTGGTTCACCATGATTTAGGGGAAGCGATTACCAATTTTGATGATTTAATTTTATTGAATCGGGAATTAATCGCCTCAGGTTCCCGCCCACAAGTCATGCAGGCAAATAACATACAACGGGCGTATGGAGGTCAAGTCGTCTTTTTCTCAGACGCCGCTTAAACTTTTGACCCTTCGCTTCACGCAAAAGTCCGGGTTTGTAGGGGCGGGTTTAGGGACTACTATTGATTGTTTGTGTTAACGTTTCTACAAAACCCGCCCTGGCTAACGTTTGAGGTATTTGACAAATAACGAATGGCGAATGACAAATGACAAATGACCAATGACCAATGACCAATGACAAATGACAAATGACCAATGACCAATGACCAATGACCAATGACCAATGACCAATGACCAATGACCAATGACAAATGACCAATGACCAATGACAAATGACCAATGACAAATGACAAATGACCAATGACAAATGACAAATGACCAATGACCAATGACCAATGACCAATGACAAATAATGCTTGACCTTTTAATTGAACCCTTACAATACAGTTTTATGCAGCGATCGCTAATGACAGCCGTCTTAGTAGGAATCGTCTGCGCCTCAGTGGGAAGCTACCTGATGGTACAACGCCTCGCCTTACTCGGTGATGCGATTAGTCATTCCGTCTTACCCGGATTAGCGATCGCCTATATCGTGGGCGTGGATATCTTTCTGGGGGCGTTTTTGGCAGGTATTGTCAGTACCCTTGTGATTACCTGGATCAGGACGCGATCGCAGATTAAAGAAGATGCGGCGATGGGGATTGTCTTTTCTGCTTTCTTTGCCCTTGGTATTACCTTAATTACCGTTATTCAAAAAGACAATAAGATTGACCTCAATCACTTTCTGTTTGGCAATATCCTCAGCGTTACCGGGGAGGAAGTGATCAATACAGCCATAATTACCGCCATTGTCCTCGCCATTGTTTTATTGCTGTATAAAGAATTAATGTATTATACCTTTGACCCCATTGGCGCAAAAGCAGCCGGATTACCAACAAACTTACTCAACTTTGGCTTAATGATTTTAATTGCTTTAACCATCGTCGCCAGTCTCAAAGCGGTTGGCGTGATTTTAGTCTTAGCTATGCTAATTACCCCAGGGGCGACGGCTTATTTATTAGTGACAAGGTTACATCAGATGATGCTGTTAGGGTCAGGAATTGGCGTGGTTGCCAGTATTAGTGGGATGTATTTGAGCTATTTTTTCAATTTGCCATCGGGTCCGGCTATTGTGTTAGTTACATTTGGATTTTTCATATTGGCATTTTTGTTTAGTCCCAGTCAGGGCGTTTTGACTCATCCGAGAGTTCAGTCTAATCAGTCACAGATTTGGCGGGAAATTAAGGGATTATTGAGATGAAATGAGTCATGCTTTAGTTATACAAATCCGGGGAACGCTATTCCCGTGATAACTCAGTCCGCGCAGGCGGACTACCCTTCGGGAAGGCTTCGCATACATTAGTGTAGCAGCTCAATCGCCTCCTCTTGCTGTAACTGGGTGTCACGCCACCATCGTGCGCTCTTCGGTGACGAAATGTATTGCGATTATGTCCGATTATGGGTAAAGTATATACTGTAGTCTATGCTATTTTATTTCCGTTACAGTTCAGCCTCAGCAACGCATTCGACCTGCTTCAGTTGGGAAATAAATAGTATAAGTTAATCTGAGAAAAAAGAGGATTTATCTATGGAAACAATAGATATCAATCAAGCCTTAAGACAAATCCATCAACTTCTTGAAAATGCCTCACTTGGTACAGAAATTATGATCACCAAGAATGACCTGCCAATGGTTAAATTAGTATCGCCGTATCCTCGACAAAAAAGACCCCCCCTTTTTGGTAGTGACAAGGGGATGATCTCCATAACCGATGACTTTGATGAACCTTTAGAAGACTTTAAAGATTATTAATGAAATTTATTCTGGATACTCATGCTCTGATTTGGTTCTTTTCTGGTCACTCTAATCTCAGCAATACTGTCCGCGAACTGATGGAAGATACTAATCATGAAAAATTTATTAGTATTGCCAGCGTCTGGGAAATGGCAATTAAACAAAGCAAAGGAAAATTAACTCTTTTAGTTCCCCTTGAAAATTATATTACGCAAAAGATAAACTTGGCAGATTTTGCATTACTTTCTATTCAGTTAAATCATCTGGGAATAATTTCAACGTTACCCTTTCATCATAATGATCCTTTCGATAGACTTTTAATTGCACAAGCTATTGCAGAAAATATACCAATTATGAGTAGAGATGGGGTATTTGATGCTTATCCAGTCAAGCGCATCTGGGATTAATAATCGTAGATAATCGGATTATTGAACGGGTGTTCTAAAGATTAGCAATCTGCTGAGCAAACCAAACAGCCGCCGCGCCATTGGTTTCCTGGTCAAGACGGGCAAAGGTTTGTTCAACTAACGCGATCGCTAACCCATCCAATGCCCTAGAGACGTCACTTTGTTGATATCGACCATCAGCTTGCAGACAAAATGCTATCACCCTAGCGGCTGATACATCAATCACCCAATATTCGGGAATTTCTAAGCGGGCATAAATTTGCTTTTTTTCATCTAAATCCGTTGCTAAAGTTGTATCTCCCACTTCACAGACTAAATCAGGAACTCGCCACTGTCTTAAATTAATCCGTCGCGGTTCTCCCACTTGCCAACGAGGAGATTCTGCGCCAATATACACCACCTGATCGGGAGACGCCGCCCGTTGTTTGGGTTTTTCGAGAATACATCCTCCCAAACAATCGAATGTTTGTTCTGGCTGATGACTAAACCAGAAGGCAATTAACATTGTCAGGAGTTCGCGAAATCTAGCGTGATTAATACCTTCCCAACCCCTATCAACAAAGAGGTAGCCCTGATTAAAAAAGATGCGGAAATGGTTAACCTGGGACTGTTCAGCATCCGCGCAGCACGCCACATAATCATCCCAAGTTGCTGATTGCCATTGAGGAATTTGATCGGGCGATGTTCGTACCCGAATCTGAGTCAGAGTTGCCATATCACCCCAATGATGACTGTTTCAAGTCTACTGTTGCAATTTTATAGTATGAGTAGCGAGCAAGATGCTTGTTAGCGAGCAAGATGCTCGCACTACCAGGATTCCGCAATTGTTGATCTTAAGGTTTATCTACCGAACAGCTTAAGATAGGGATAACAAGTTTGTAGTCAGATATACCGTAGTGGCTTGGCAAGGTTAAAACAGTGGTCAAGTATTTTCAAGGAACCCTTATGAGAGTAGCGATCCAGAAAAATTTTACCCACAACTTTAAGCTTGCCAGCCCAGTAGGGTGGGCATTGCCCACCAGAAGACGAGGAGCGTGCCATTCATCTTAAGATAGGGATAACAAGTTTGTAGTCAGGGAACCTTAGCCCTTACTTTTCCCATTGAGGAGAATGAAATGACTTTTGCCGAATCCCGCCGTGACACCGTTCCCGTTGAGCTTCCCAATGGGGCGATCGCTTTCTTTGAGGTGACAACGACGGGGCGAGAAGATGTCAGCTTTGACGCCAAGCAGTTTCAGCCTGTCGCTGATGCGATTGAGGGGGTAGTACAGATGGTCGCCGTACCCCTGAAAAAAGCCAGACCGAGGAAGGCGACGGTAAAATTTGGTATGGAAATGGCGATCGAGGCGGGACAATTGACAGCGGTGATTGTCAAAGGATCGGGTAAAGCGAATCTGGAAATCACCTTGGAATGGGAAGCCCAGCCTAAACCGTAAACCATGAGTCGCGTCGAGAATCTGCTGCAACAATGCACAGTGAAGCTTTCTCTTCCCGGAGGTTGGGGAACAGGGTTTTTTGTGGCTCCAGAATGGATTCTCACCTGCGCTCATGTGGTGAAAAAGTCAACAGGGGAACCGATTCGGGTACGCTGGCAGATGCAGCAGAATTGCTCACAGGCGGTAGTCGAGGAATTGCGACCTAATCCTTATGATTTAGCGCTGTTGCGGGTGACGCTTCCGACTGATGCTAATCCGCCTTGTGTGTATTTGGATGGGGCAATTCAATCTCGTGATCCGCTCTATCTGTTTGGTTATCCTGATCGAGAGTTTGACAATGGCTGTCCGGTAACGTTTAACTGTGAAGGCTTAACCGGAGATGAGCCAAGGTTAATTAAGTTTAAATTGGGACAAGTGCGTCCAGGGATGAGTGGTGCACCGTTGCTGAATCAGCGAACAGGTAAGGTTTGCGGGATGGTTAAGTTTACCCGCGATCGCTCGTTTGATTTGGGGGGTGGCGCTGTTCCAACCACGGCGATTCTGGAACAGTTGCCCCAATTGCGCGAATTTCAGCAGCAGTTTCATCAACGGGATCATCGCTGGCGGGATTTAGTTCTCAAGCCGTCTGAAATTGATTTTCAGCCCTATTTGACGGCAATTACTACTAAATATGAGAAGTGGTGGCAGTTTTACACGTTAACTGATGCCGAAAGCAAACAACGGCAATCTCAGGATGTGACACCGATTTTTGACTTCGGGTTGATCGTGCAGAGGGTGAAAAAGGAGGAGCCAGAACCGCCACAGGAAGAGAAAGAACCAGAACAGCGACAGGAAAAGAAGGTCGAGCGATTTTCCGTCCTGGAAGGGCTGCGTAAGTATGCCGAACAGCAGGTTTTGTTAGTTGGGCGTCCCGGATCAGGAAAGTCTACGGCGTTGGCACGGTTACTGTTGGAAGAGGCGACAACTGCCCTCACCCCCAGCCCCTCTCCCAATTCTGGGAGAGGGGAGTTTAGGAAGATTCCGGTATTGGTGGAACTGCGTTACTGGCAAGGTTCAATCACCCAATTAATTCTCAATGCCTTTACTCGCCATGAACTCCCCTTAACCCAGGCGCAACTGGAAACGGTGTTGTCACGCTGTCTCATCCTCTTTGATGGGGTGAATGAGTTACCCTCAGAGGAAGCGCGATCGCAGCTTTCTACCTTTCGCCGCAATCATCCCAAAGTGCCGATGATCTTCACCACACGGGATTTGAGCCTGGGGGGAGATTTAGGGATTGAGCAGAAATTGGAAATGCAGCCGCTCACCGAAGCGCAAATGCAGGCGTTTATTCAAGCCTACGTGCCAGAACAAGCCGAGGAAATGCTGCGCCAACTGGGTGAGCGCTTGCGAGAGTTTGGGCAAACTCCCTTGCTGCTGTGGATGCTGTGTAGTTTGTTTCAACAGACAAACGAAATCCCAGAGAATTTGGGGTTGGTGTTTCGGTTCTTTACTCAGGGATATGAGCGCAACCTGAAACAGGATGTGGTGATTGAGAGCGATCGTGACTGGTGGAAATCGGTGCTGCAACAGTTGGCGTGGGTAATGATGCAGGGAGAGACGCCAACAGAACTACGGGTAGGGATTCCACGGGAAGAAGCAGTACAGGCGATCGCGCAATTTCTCAATGGCAAAGTGGCGTATGGGGAAGATTTTGCCCGCAAGTGTCTGCGGGATTTGCAGAAGTATCATCTAATTCAGGCGGGAACAGGCAATGAAGAGTTAGAGTTTCGCCATCAACTGATTCAGGAATATTACGCAGCCGAGGCATTGCGGGAACGGTTGCCAACCTTGAGTGATGGGGTGCTGAAGCGGGAGTATCTTAACTATCTGAAATGGACAGAGCCAATCGCGTTGATGTTGGCGCTGGTGGATGATAGGCGGGCGGTGCAGGTGGTGCAACTGGCACTGGACGTGGATTGGCGGTTGGGAGCGCGATTAGCGGGGGAGGTAAAGTTAGAGTTTCAGGAACAGACTGTTGGGTATGTGGAAGCGTTGGATGTACCTGCTTGGTTAAAGGTTCAGCATTTGGAGGAGACGCGATCAGAAACAGCGATTCCTGGTTTGCTCAAACTGGTGGAAGATTCAGATTATAATGTGCGTAAAATTGCCGCAGAAGCGTTAGGTGAAATTGGTTCCGATAGGGCGATTCCTGCCTTACTCAAACTGGTGGAAGATTCTAACTATTCTGTGCGTTGTTTTGCCGCCTATGCCTTAGGTAAAATCGGTTCCGAGAGAACGATTCCTGCCTTGCTAAAACTGGTGGAAGATTCTAACTATTCTGTGCGTAGGAGAACCGTTGAAGCTTTAGGTAAAATCGGTTCCGAGAGGACGATTTCTGCCTTGCTAAAACTGGTGAAAGATTCGGATTCTGATGTGCGTTGGAGTGCCGCTGAAGCCTTGGGTAAAATCGGTTCCGAGAGGGCGATTACTGTTTTACTAAAACTGGTTAAATATTCTGAATCTTCTGTACGGAGGAGTGCCGCTGAAGCCTTAGGAAAAATTGGTTGCGAAACAGCAATTCCTACCTTGACAAAATTGGTGAAAGATTCAGATTATAATGTGCGTTGGAGTGCCGCTGAAGCCTTAGAAAAAATTGGTTGCGAGAGGGCTATTTCTGCCTTGCTAAAACTTGTGGAAGATTCGGATTATAACGTGCGTAAAATTGCTGCACATGCCTTAGTTAAAAACGATTCCGAGAGAGCGATTACTGCCTTTCTAAAACTGGTGAAAGATTCGGATTCTGATGTGCGTTGGAGTGCCGCTAAAGCCTTAGGAAAAATCGGTTCCAATAAAACGATTACTGCCTTGCTAAAACTGGTGAAAGATTCAGATTCTGATGTGCGTAGTAGTGCCGCTGAAGCCTTAGGTGAAATCGGTTCCGAGACAGCGATTCCTACCTTGCTAAAACTGGTGAATGATTCGGATTATAATGTGCGTTGGAGTGTAGCTAAAGCCTTAGGAAAAATCGGTTCCGAGACAGCGATTCCTACCTTGCTAAAACTGGTGGAAGATTCTGACTATGATGTGCGTAGGAGTGCCGCTGATGCCTTAGGAAAAATCGGTTCCGAGACAGCGATTCCTAACTTGCTAAAACTGGTAGAAGATCCTGACTATAATGTGCGTAGTAATGCCGAAAATGTCTTAGGTAAAATCGGTTACGATAGGGTGATTTTTGCCTTGGTAAAACTGATAAAAAATTCGGATTCTGATGTGCGTTGGAGTGCCGCCAATGCCTTAGGTAAAATCGGTTCCGATAGGGTGATTTCTGCCTTACTAAAACTGGTGGACGATTCGGATTATAATGTGCGTAGGAGTGCCGCAGATGTCTTAGGTAAAATTGGTTCCGATAGGGCGATTTCTGCCTTGCTAAAACTGGTGGACGATTCGGATTATAATGTGCGTAGGAGTGCCGCAGATGCCTTAGGTAAAATTGGTTCACAGACGGCAATTCCTCCTTTGGTCAAACTGGTGGAAGATTCTGAGTATTGGGTGCGTAGGAGTGCCGTCGATGCCTTACGTAATATCGCCAAGAAAGACATAGAAGCCATCACTCAATATCTCCCCCATATCCTCACCTTAATCCCAACTGATTCTGGTGAAGATGCGCTTAGAATCATCCTCGCTATCCAAGAGAACTGCAAGTTCTATAACTACGAAATTTGGCAGGAAGCCCTATCTAGGGGATGACGAGGTGACGGGGTGATGGGGATACGTTAGGACATTCCCCTGTTGGCTTTTTACCCAGAAACACGGCATTTCGACTTCGGAACACGGAACTGATCTAGTTCAACCCTGTTAAGGTTTGTCAAACCACCTCAAACCCTGACAAAGGATAAAGATGATCTCCTCTTTTAACGTTTATTCTGTCCACCTAATTAATCGGGCATGGCAATGCCATGCCCCTACCACTGTTTAGGGCGAATTGATCCGATCCGGTAGGGGCACGATACAGCGCTTAATTCTGTAATAAAGTACAGTAGATCAAAGTCCCCCTTTTTAAGGGGGATTTAGGGGGATCGAAAATGTACCGCATAGCAGAGCAAACTGCTGTATTATCGTGCCCTTACTTACTTTCTTCTTACCCTTCCCTTGTGTTTTTCCACACATCTGGGCTTTTTCTCTCACCGATTCTGAAGTCCAGAGTCCCTTCTCCCTCCTTGCTGGGCAAACCAAACAGCCGCCGCGCCGTTAGTTTCCTGTTCGAGACGGGCGAAGGTTTGTTCAACCAGAGTATTGCTATTTTCAGCATCTACACAGCACGCCACATAAAAAAAAGGCTCTTGCGTTTCAACAAGAGCCTTCAAACCAATTAAGTTTTAGTGGATGAAATGAACCAATCTAGTCAAGATCACCCATAAACAATACTGGCTCACTCTCACGGTCAATACCTTTTTCAAATCCAGCAACCGCCGCACGAGCGCGACCTGCATGCCAGAGGTGACCGACTAAGAAGAAGAATCCTAAGATAAAGTGAGCGGCTGCCAACCATGCACGGGGGTTAACGTAGTTAAACCCGTTCATTTCTGTGATAATTCCACCAACAGAGTTGATCGAACCGTTCGGTGCATGGGTCATGTACTCAGCCGCACGGCGCAGTTGCCAAGGCTGAATATCATTTCTCAGCTTGTCTACATCCAGTCCGTTCGGACCACGTAGCGGCTCTAACCAAGGACCTTGGAAGTCCCAGAAGCGCATGGTTTCACCACCGAAGATGATTTCTCCAGTGGGAGAGCGCATCAGGTATTTACCTAGACCAGTAGGACCTTGAGCAGAAGCAATGTTTGCCCCTAACCGTTGGTCACGCGCTAAGAAGACGAAGGACTGAGCCTGAGATGCTTCAGCGTTAGTTGGACCATAAAATTCGCTGGGATAAGCGGTGTTATTGAACCAAACAAACGCAGCGGCGATAAAGCCCATCAGGGACAACGCACCTAAGCTGTAGGAGAGATAAGCTTCTCCAGACCAGATAAAGGCGCGACGTGCCCAACCAAAGGGCTTGGTGAGAATGTGGAAGATACCACCAGAAATACAGATCAGACCGATCCAAATATGTCCGCCGATAATATCTTCCATGTTGTTGACGCCGATGATCCAACCGTCTCCACCAAAAGGAGAGGTGGTTAGATACCCGAAGATCACCGCTGGGTTCAGTGTCGGGTTGGTAATAATCCGCACGTCACCACCGCCGGGTGCCCAAGAATCATAAACACCGCCGACAAACATGGCTTTGATTACGAGCAGTAAAGCACCGAGACCTAAAACAATCAGGTGGAACCCGATGATTGTGGTCATCTTGTTCTTATCTTTCCAGTCGTAACCAAAGAAGGCGGAATACTCTTCTAAGGTTTCTGGACCGCGAACGGCGTGATAGATACCGCCGAGACCCAGAACGGCAGAGGAAATGATGTGCAGTACCCCAACCACAAAGTAGGGGAATGTATCAATCACTTCACCACCGGGACCTACACCCCAACCCAGGGTCGCTAAGTGAGGGAGCAGGATTAAGCCCTGTTCATACATGGGCTTTTCGGGAATAAAGTGGGCAACTTCAAACAATGTCATTGCCCCAGCCCAGAAGACAATCAGTCCAGCATGGGCAACATGAGCCCCCAGTAATTTACCGGAGAGGTTAATCAGACGGGCATTACCCGCCCACCAGGCAAAACCTGATGATTGTTGGTCGCGGTTTCCCGCCACCATGGAACTACTAGAGAGCGTTACCACGGGGTAGTACCTCCTCAGGGAATTCAAACTTCTGGTGTGGTTGGTCTTGAGGCGCCAGCCAAGCCCGGACTCCTTCGTTGAGCAGAATGTTCTTGGTGTAGAATGTCTCAAATTCGGGGTCTTCTGCTGCCCGGATTTCCTGGGACACGAAGTCATACGCCCGCAGGTTCACCGCTAATCCAACGACGCCCACTGAACTCATCCACAAGCCGGTCACGGGGACAAACAGCATGAAGAAGTGTAGCCAGCGCTTGTTGGAAAAGGCA